>NZ_JBFARL010000171.1:0-17042 GCF_040674655.1 Actinomadura sp. NPDC049753
GGCGAACGCGTCGCGCGCCGCGGGCACGGTCGCCGCCCTCGCCCACCAGGTGCACGGCGCGCTCGGCGCCACCGAGGAGCACCCCCTGCGCCGGGTCACCCTGCGGCTGTGGTCGTGGCGGGACGAGTACGGCGGCGAGACCGCCTGGGCCGACGAGCTCGGCGCCGCGCTCGCCGCCGCGCCCGACCCGTGGGCGCTCGTCACCGGCACCTGATCGCCCGGTCGGCGGAACGGGTCGGTAATCTCGCTAGGAGTAGCGGACCGCGTTCGGAGGCAGCATGCCGCCCTGGGACCGACTGCCCGTCCCGCCGATCAGGCTGCCCCGGCCGAAGGGCCTGCCGTGGCCGAAGGGCCTGCCGTGGCCGGCAGGGCTGTCCTGGCCGGCGGGCCTGCCGTGGCCGTGGGGCCTCGCCCCCTACACCGTCGAGCGCGACCTGCCGGTGACCATGCCGGACGGCGTCGTCCTCCTCGCCGACCGGTACGTCCCGGCCGGGGTCGAGCGGCCCCCCACCATCCTCGTCCGCACCCCCTACGGGCGCCGCGGCCCCGCCGCCCTCGCCAACGGCCTGCTCTTCGTCCCGTTCGGTTTCCAGCTCGTCGTGCAGAGCGCCCGCGGGACCTCCGGGTCCGGCGGCGAGTTCGACCCCCTCGGCAGCGAGCGCGCCGACGGGCTCGCCACCGTCGAGTGGCTGAAGCGGCAGCCCTGGTTCCACGGCTCGTTCGCCGCCTTCGGGCCGAGCTACCTCGGCTACGCGGCCTGGGCGATCGCCGCCGAGGCCGGGCCCGAGCTGAAGGCGATGTCCCTGCAGATCACCGCGTCCACCTTCCGGGACGCCGCCTACGTGGGCGGGTCGTTCGCCCTGGAGTCCACGCTCACCTGGACCGACCTCACGCACCGCCAGCAGCGGCGGCTCGGCATGCTGACCGCGCCGCTGACGTCGCGGCGCCGCGCCCTGCGCGCCGCCCGCTCCGGCCGCCCGCTCGCCGAGCTGGACGTGCTGGCCGGCGGCGAGCCCATGCGCTTCTACCAGGACCTGCTCGCGGGCCACGGGGCCGCCAGCGGCTACTGGGACACCCGCGACTTCAGCGCCACGGTCGGCGAGGTCGCCGCGCCCGCCACCCTCCTCGGCGGCTGGTACGACGTGTTCCTGCCCTGGATGATCAAGGACTACCTGGCGCTGCGCGCCGCCGGGCGCGTCCCGTACCTGACGATCGGCCCCTGGTGGCACACCGACGCCCGGCACGGACTGCCGGCGATCCGCGAGTCGCTCGCCTGGTTCCGCGCCCATCTGCAGGGCGACCCGTCCGGGCTGCGGCGCGACCCCGTCCGCGTCTACGTCACCGGCGCCCGCGAGTGGCGGCACTACCGCGACTGGCCCCCGCCGGGCACGCGGCGGGCGCGCTGGCACCTGCACGCCGGCGGCGGCCTCGGCGAGGACGGCCCGCGCGACGCCCGGCCCAGCGCCTACCGCTTCGACCCGGCCCGCCCGACGCCCGCGCTCGGCGGCCCCACACTGCTGGGCAGCTCCCGCCCCGTCGACAACCGCCCCCTGGAGCGGCGGCCGGACGTGCTGGTCTTCACCTCAGCGCCGCTCGACGCCGACCTGGACGTCATCGGCCCGGTCGGCGCCGAGCTGTTCGTCCGCTCCGACCGCGAGCACACCGACTTCGTCGTCCGGCTCTGCGACGTCTCCCCGGACGGGACGTCCCGCAACGTCTGCGAGGGCGGCCTGCGCCTGCCCGCCGCCGCGGCCACGCCCGTCGGGACCGGCGGGGTGCTCCGCCTCGCCGTCGACCTGTGGCCCACCGGCCACCGGTTCCAGCGCGGCCACAGCGTCCGGGTCCACGTCACCAGCGGCGCCCACCCCAAGGTCGCCGTCAACCCCGGCACCGGCGAGCCCCTCGCCACCACCGCGACGAGGATGGTCACCGCCCGGCAGGAGGTCCTGCACGACCCCGACCACCCGTCCGCGATCATCCTTCCCGTCGCCGAACGCTCTCCCGAGGCCGCGGCCCCGGCCCCCGAGGAGGACGCCCCGTGACCGGTCCCGGAGACGGCTCAGCGCACCCGGGAGATGATCGCCTTCGCCAGTTTCTTCGCGCTTCCGGGGGCGTGGTGGAGGTAGAGGGCGGGTTCGGTCAGTTCGAGCTCGATCAGCATCGGGGCGCCGTCCGGACCGGGGATCATGTCGACGCGGGCGTAGAGGAGATCGTCGCCGTGCGGGACGGCGGCCAGGGCACGGGCGGCCAGCTCCAGCTCGGCCTCGGTCGCCGTGGAGGCGGTGACCTGCCCGCGCGCCGGGTCGTCCCGGACGGAGCCCTGGACGCCCGCCCCGGCGGCGAGGATCTGCGCCTTGCGCCCGGCGTGGCTGTACTCGCCGTCGAGGAAGACCAGCGCCGTCTCGCCGACCGTGTCGACCGCGGACAGGTACGGCTGGACCATCGCCGTCCGGCCCGCCTCGCGCAGCGAGCGCAGGTGGGCGCGGGCCGCGTCCTCCTCGCCGGGGCCCCAGCGGGCGGTGTCGCCCGCGCCGATCGAGACGGCGGGCTTGACGACGTACTCCGGCCACTCGGAGGGGACGTCGTCCGGATCCCAGAGGGTCGGGACGACCGGGACGCCCGCGCCGGCGAGGTCGCGCAGGTAGCGCTTGTCGGTGTTCCACCGCACGATCGCGGCGGGGTTGAGGACCCGGGGCAGGCTCTCCGCCCAGGCCACGAACTCGTCCCGCCGGGCGGTGTAGTCCCAGGTGGAGCGGATGACGACGAGATCGTGGCGGGACCAGTCGACGTCGGCGTCCCAGGCGACGGGCTCGGCGGCGACGCCCTCGGCCGCCAGGGCGCCGATCAGGTCCTGGACGTCGTCGCTTCCGTCGGGCAGCAGCGAGCAGGTCGCGAGAGCGATGTTCATTCGGGGGGGTTCCTCTTCAGCGAACGGGACTGCCGGCGGCGCGCAGCGCGGCCTTGACGTCGGAGATCTTCAGCTCCCCGAAGTGGAAGACGCTGGCGGCGAGGACGGCGTCCGCGCCCGCCTCCACGGCCGGGGGGAAGTGCTCGACCGCCCCCGCGCCCCCGCTGGCGATCACCGGGACGGTGACGGCCTCCCGGACGAGGCGCAGCATCTCCAGGTCGAACCCGGCCTTGGTGCCGTCGGCGTCCATCGAGTTCAGCAGGATCTCCCCGACGCCGAGCTCCGCGCCGCGGCGGGCCCACTCGATCGCGTCGATGCCGGTGCCCTTGCGGCCGCCGTGCGTGGTGACCTCGAAGCCGGACGGCGTCCCCTCGGCGCGCCGCGCGTCCACCGACAGCACGACGCACTGCGACCCGAACCGGTGCGCGGCCTCCCGCAGGAACTCCGGCCGCGCGATCGCCGCGGTGTTGATCGAGACCTTGTCGGCGCCCGCGCGCAGCAGCCGGTCGACGTCCTCGACCGTGCGGATGCCGCCGCCGACCGTCAGCGGGATGAACACCTGCTCGGCGGTCCGCCGCACCACGTCGTAGGTAGTGGAGCGGTCGGCGCTGGAGGCGGTGATGTCCAGGAAGGTCAGCTCGTCGGCGCCCTCGGCGTCGTAGCGGCGGGCCAGTTCCACGGGGTCGCCCGCGTCCCGCAGGTTCTGGAAGTTGACGCCCTTGACCACGCGCCCGGCGTCGACGTCCAGGCACGGGATCACCCGCACGGCGACGGTCACTTCACGGCCTCCAGGGCCTCTTCCAGCGTGAACGCCCCCGCGTAGAGGGCCTTGCCGACGATCGCGCCCTCGACGCCGTCGGGGACGAGCCCGGCCAGCGCCCGCAGGTCGTCCAGCGACGAGACCCCGCCGGAGGCGACGACGGGCTTGTCCGTCCGGGAGCACACCTCGCGCAGCAGCTCGGTGTTGGGGCCGCGCAGCGTCCCGTCCTTGGTGACGTCGGTGACCACGTAGCGGGGGCAGCCGTCGTCCTCCAGCCGAGCGAGGACCTCCCACAGGTCGCCGCCCTCCCGCGTCCAGCCGCGCGCGGCCAGCGTCGTGCCCCGCACGTCCAGCCCCACCGCGATCCGGTCGCCGTGCGAGGCGATGATCTTGCGGCACCAGGCGGGGTCCTCCAGCGCGGCGGTGCCGATGTTGACCCGGGCGCACCCCGTGGCGAGGGCCGCCTCCAGCGACGCGTCGTCGCGGATGCCGCCCGACAGCTCGACCTTCACGTCCAGCTTCCCGGTCACCTCGGCGAGCAGCTCCCGGTTGGAGCCGCGCCCGAACGCCGCGTCGAGGTCCACCAGATGGATCCACTCCGCCCCCGCCCCCTGCCAGGCGAGCGCCGCCTCCAGCGGCGCGCCGTAGGAGGTCTCGGTGCCGGCCTCGCCCTGCACCAGCCGGACGGCCCGGCCGTCGGCGACGTCTACGGCGGGAAGGAGCGTCAAAGTCATGCGGAAACCCTATCGATGCAGATGGAACGAGTGCCTAGGCCAGGGTGGCGAGCCAGTTGCGCAGGAGCTGGGCGCCGGCGTCGCCGGACTTCTCCGGGTGGAACTGGGTGGCGCACAGGGGGCCGTTCTCCACCGCGGCGACGAAGCGGTCGCCGTGCTCGGACCAGGTGACCAGCGGCGCCGGGATGGTGCCGGTCGGGTCGGACTCCAGGTCCCAGCTGCGCGCGGCGTAGGAGTGGACGAAGTAGAAGCGCTCGTCGCGCAGGCCCTCGAAGAGCGCGGAGCCCTCGGGGGCGTCCACGGTGTTCCAGCCCATGTGCGGGACGACCGGGGCGTTCAGGCGGTCGACCGTGCCCGGCCATTCGTCGCAGCCCTGGGTGGTGACGCCGTGCTCGATGCCCTTGGAGAACAGGATCTGCATGCCGACGCAGATGCCGAGGACGGGGCGGCCGCCCGCCAGCCGTCGGCCGATGATCTGGTCGCCGTGCACCGAGCGCAGGCCCGCCATGCAGGCGGCGAACGCGCCGACGCCGGGGACGACCAGGCCGTCGGCGGCGAGCGCGGCGTCCCGGTCGGCGGTGACGGTCACCTCCGCCCCGGCGCGCGCCACGGCGCGCTCGGCCGAGCGCAGGTTCCCCGAGCCGTAGTCGAGAATGACGATCTTCTTCACGCCTCCACCGCCCTCACCCGCCGGTCCGCGCTCACGACCACATCACTCCCCCGGCGACCGCCAGCCCGGCGAGCACCAGCAGGAGCATCGCGGCGATCTTGAGGCCCTGCTTGACGAAGCTGTACACGCCCGCCAGCAGGAACACCGCGACCGCGAAGATCACCACCGTGCCGTAGGTGAGGTGCAGGCCACCGATCTCCACGGCTACAGGGCTCCCTTGGTGGACGGGATGCCGTGCACCTTCGGGTCGAACGCCACGGCGTCGCGCAGCGCCCGGGCGAGGGCCTTGAACTGCGCCTCGACGATGTGGTGGGCGTTGCGGCCGTAGGGGACGTGGACGTGCAGCGCGACCCGCGCGTTCGACACGAACGACTCGAAGATGTGCCGGGTCATCGTGGTGTCGTACTCGGGGCCGATCATCGGCGCCATGCCGTCCGGCTCCACGTGCACCAGGTAGGGGCGCCCGGAGACGTCCACGGTGACCTGGGCGAGCGCCTCGTCGAGCGGGATGGAGGCGTCGGCGAAGCGGCGGATGCCGGCCTTGTCGCCGAGCGCCTCGCGGAACGCCGCGCCGAGCGCGATCGCGGTGTCCTCGATGGTGTGGTGGCTGTCGATGTGCAGGTCGCCGGTGGTCTTGACGGTCAGGTCGAACGACCCGTGCTTGCCGAGCTGCGCCAGCATGTGGTCGAAGAAACCCACGCCGGTCGCGACGTCGACCTGCCCGGTGCCGTCGAGGTCGATCTCGACGAGGACCTGGGTCTCCCCGGTCCCGCGCTCGACTCGTCCCTTGCGCGTCACAGACTCTCCTCGTTGTTCTCGGTGCCGGCTCCCCGCGCCAGGCGGAGCGCGGTGCGGAAGGCGGCCATCTCCTCCGGGGTGCCGACGCTGACCCGCAGCCACTCGGGCGGGCCCACCTCCCGGATCAGCACGCCGCGCTCCAGCAGGTCCTCCCAGATGCGGCGGCGGTCGGGGAACGTCCCGAACAGGACGAAGTTGGCGTCGGAGTCGGCGACCCGGAGCCCCTCGGCGCGCAGCCACGCCACGAGGTCGTCGCGCTCGCGGCGCAGGGCGTCGACGCCGCCGAGCAGCTCCTCGCCGTGGGCGAGGGCGGTGCGCGCGACGGCCTGGGTGACGGCCGACAGGTGGTAGGGCAGCCGGACGAGCAGCAGCGCGTCGACCACGGCGGGGTCGGCGGCCAGGTAGCCGAGCCGGGCCCCGGCCATCGCGAACGCCTTCGACATCGTCCGGGTGACGATCAGCCGCGGGTGGCCGTCCAGCAGCGTCAGCGCGGACGGGGTGCCCGCCCGGCGGAACTCGGCGTAGGCCTCGTCGACGACGACCATTCCGGGCGCGGCCGCCAGGACGGCCTCGATCGCGTCGAGGGGCAGCGCCGTGCCGGTCGGGTTGTTGGGCGAGGTCAGGAACACGACGTCGGGCCGGTGCTCCTCGACGGCCGCGACGGCGCGCTCGGGTTCGAGGCCGAAGTCCTCGTCGCGGAAGGCGTTCACCCAGCGGGTCCCGGACACCCCCGTGATGATCGGGTGCATCGAGTAGGACGGCTCGAAGCCGAGCGCGGTGCGCCCCGCCCCGCCGAACGCCTGCAGGATCTGCTGGATGATCTCGTTGGAGCCGTTCGCGGCCCACACCCGGGCCGCGGTGAGGCCCGCGCCGGGCGTGTCGGCGTTCAGGAACGCGGCGAGGTCCTCGCGGAGCGCGACCGCGTCGCGGTCGGGGTAGCGGTTCAGCGACCCGGCGACGTCCATGACGGCCTCGCCGAGGGCCTTCACGAGCCGCTCGGACGGCGGGTAGGGGTTCTCGTTGGTGTTCAGCGCGAACGGGACGTCCAGCTGGGGCGCGCCGTAGGGCTCCCGGCCGCGCAGGTCGTCCCGCAGCGGCAGGTCGTTGAGCGAGGTCACGAAGGGGTCTCCCAGTCGAAGCGGGCCTGGAGGGCGGCGCCGTGGGCGGGCAGGTCCTCGGCCTCGGCGAGCGCGACGACCCGCGCGGTGGCGTCGGCGAGGGCGTCGCGGTCGTACTCGACGACGTGCACGCCGCGCAGGAACGACTGGACCGACAGCCCGGAGGAGTGGCAGGCGCACCCGCCGGTGGGCAGGACGTGGTTGGAGCCCGCCAGGTAGTCGCCGAGCGACACCGGCGCGTACCGGCCGACGAAGACCGCCCCGGCGTTGCGGACGCGCGCGGCGACCGCGGCGGCGTCGGCGGTCTGGATCTCCAGGTGCTCGGCGGCGTAGGCGTCCACGACCTTGAGTCCGTCGTCGACGCCGTCGACCAGGACGATGCCGGACTGCCGCCCGGCCAGCGCCTCGGTGATCCGCTCGGCGTGGCGGGTGCGGGCGACCTGCGCCTTCAGCTCGGCCTCGACCTCGTCGGCGAGCCGCACCGAGTCGGTGACCAGGACGGCGGCGGCGAGCGTGTCGTGCTCGGCCTGGCTGATCAGGTCGGCGGCGACCTCCACCGCGTCGGCGGTGCCGTCGGCGAGGATCGCGATCTCCGTCGGGCCGGCCTCGGCGTCGATGCCGATCACGCCCTTGAGCAGCCGCTTGGCCGCGGCGACGTAGACGTTGCCGGGCCCGGTGACCAGGTCGGCGCGGGGGCACTCCTCGGTGCCGTAGGCGAACATCGCGATCGCCTGCGCGCCGCCCGCGGCGTACACCTCGTCGACGCCGAGCAGCGCGCACGCGGCCAGGATCGAGGGGTGCGGCAGCCCGCCGAAGTCCTTCTGCGCGGGCGAGGTGACGGCGAGGGAGCCGACGCCCGCCTCCTGCGCGGGGACGACGTTCATGACCACGCTGGACGGGTAGACGGCGCGGCCGCCCGGCACGTACAGGCCCACGCGTCCGACCGGGATCCACCGCTCGGTGACGGTGCCGCCGGGCACGACCTGCGTGGTCACGTCGGTGCGGCGCTGCGCGCGGTGCACGGCCCGGGCGCGGCGGATGCTCTCCTCCAGCGCGTCCCGGACGGCCGGGTCGAGGCCGGTGAGCGCCCGGTGCACGGCCTCGACCGGGACCCGGACGCGCTCCAGCTCGACCCCGTCGAACCGGCTGGTGTGCTCCCGTACCGCCGCCGAGCCGCGATGGCGCACGTCCTCGCAGATGGGCCGCACCTTGTCCAGGGCGGCCTCGACGTCGAGTTCGGCGCGGGGCAGCACGGTGCGCAGGTCGCCGGGAAGCGAGCCGCGCAGGTCGATACGGGAAATCACCCGTCCAGTCTACGGAGTGCCCTCCGTCCCTCGCGCACCGTCTCACGTCCCGAGACGCCGTGTCGCCGCGGCGCGGCGGGTCAGACCCGGAGGGCGCCGTCCAGGACGGTGACGGCCCGGCCGGCCAGGGTCACCCGGTCGCCGTGCAGGGCCACGCGGACGTGCCCGCCGCGCGGCGACGCCTGGTAGCCGGTCAGGACGTCGCGGCCGAGGCGCTCGGCCCAGTAGGGCGCGAGGGCGCAGTGGGCGGAGCCGGTCACCGGGTCCTCGGCGTCGCCGGGCAGGACGCGCGGGGCGAAGAACCGGGACACGAAGTCGTGCTCCCGGCCGGGGCCGGCGGCCGCCGTGACGATCACGCCGCGGGCATCGATCCCGGCGAGCGCCCGGACGTCCGGGGCGAGGCCCCGCACGCCGTCCTCGTCCGGGACCTCGGCGAGCAGGTCGTTCTGGGCGTTGCGGCCGGCGTGCAGCACCTTGGCGCCGAGCGCCTCCGCGAGCCTTCCGGGCACTTCGACGGGGTCGGCGCGCATCACCGGGAAGTCCATCGCCAGTGCGCCGTCCTCCTCCGGGGTGACGGTGAGGACGCCGCTCTTGAGCGTGCGGAACCTGATCGGGTCGCCCGCCGCGGCCGTGCCCGTCTCGTAGAGGGCGTGGGCGGAAGCGAGGGTGGCGTGCCCGCAGAGGGCGACCTCCGTCTTCGGGGTGAACCACCGCAGTTCGAAGTCGGCGTCCGCGGCCTGAACCGGCCGGACGAACGCCGTCTCGGAATGCCTCATCTCCGCGGCGACGCGCTGCATCCACCCGGCCTCGGCGGCGCCCGTGAGCAGGCACACTCCGGCGGGGTTGCCGGCGAACGCGCGGCCGGTGAAGGCGTCGACGACGAGCATCCTCATGGCGCCGACGCTACACCCGTTTCACGCCGTGAAAAATCATCCCTTACCAAGATCATCATTTGCGACGTACCCTGGCGGCACGGGCGTTTCCGGTTGCGCCCAGGAACGCGGGAGAGAAGATGTGACCGAGCGGCTCGCCCTGTTCCCCCTGGGCACCGTGCTGTTCCCCGGCCTGGTGCTCCCCCTGCACCTGTTCGAGGACCGCTACCGCCGGCTGGTCGGCGACCTCCTCGAACAGCCCGAGCCGCGCGTGTTCGGCGTCGTCGGCATCGAGCTCGGCCACGAGGTCGGCGAGGGCGCGGCGCACCGCCTCGCCGAGGTCGGCTGCGTCGCCGAGCTGCGCGAGGTGACGCCGCACCCGGACGGGCGGTACGACATCGTCGCGGTCGGCGCCCGGCGGTTCCGGGTGAAGGAGCTGGATCAGTCCAGGCCCTACCTGCGGGGCGAGGTCGAGTTCCTTCCCGAGGAGCCGGGCGCCGATCCGGGTCCCGCCGCGGCGCGGGTCCGGCGGCTGTTCCGGCTCTACCGGCGGCGCCTCGGCGCGGCCGGCGCCGGACCGCCGGAGGAGATCGAGCGGCCGGCCGACCCGGTCGCGCTGTCGTACGCGGTCGCGGCGTCGCTCGTCCTGGACGGGCACGAGAAGCAGCGGCTGCTGGAGCACGAGGACGCGGCGCTGCGCCTGGAGGCGGAGGCCGAGTTGCTGGCCAGGGAGAACCGCATCCTGGACGTGCTTCCAATGATCCCCGCGGGGCAGTTCCTGGACGGGTCGTTCACACCGAACTGACCGCTCACGGCAGACTGCTCCCATGAGCACTGCCAAGGCCAAGGGCGGCAAGGGCACCCCCGCGACGATCGCCGCGGCGAAGGCCGGCGTCGACTTCACGCTGCACGCCTACGAGGCCGACCCGAACGCCGACTCCTACGGGGAGGCCGCCGCGGACGCCCTCGGCGTTCCGCACGACCGGCTCTTCAAGACGCTGCTGGCCGAGGTCGACGGGAACCTCACGGTCGGCGTCGTACCGGTCTCGTCCACCCTCGACCTGAAGGCGCTCGCGGCGGCGGCCGGGGGCAAGAAGGCGCGGATGGCCGACCCCCGCGACGCCGAGCGCGCCACCGGGTACGTCGTCGGCGGGATCAGCCCGCTCGGGCAGCGCAGGCGGCTGCCGACCGTGATCGACGCGTCGGTGTCAGGGCTCGCGACCGTCTACGTCTCGGCCGGCCGGCGCGGACTCCAGATCGAGCTCGTCCCCGCCGACCTCGTCCGCCTCACCGGCGCCCGCGTCGGCGCCATCGCCCGCGGGTAGCCGCCGCACGACCAGTTCCAGCAGCCCGTAGGCGGCGACCGCCGGCAGCGCCCAGAACACCAGCACGCCCTTGGCGCGCAGGTCGGCGACGCCGGTGACGGTGGTGCCGTCGCGGCCGTGCCGGACCACGTCCTCGAAGTGCCCGAGCCCGATCAGGTGGCCGGTCTGCCAGGCGAGGACGGCGGCCGCGGCGCCGCCCACGGCCAGCCCGAGCAGCAGCGCGGAGTCGTTGCCGCGCCCGCCCGCCAGGTAGGCGCCGGCGCCGCACGCGGTTCCGGCGATGAGCGCGATCAGGGCGAAGCGGACGTCGATGCCGATCGGGCCCTGGCCTTCCGGGTCGGCCAGAAAAGCCTCACCCTGCACGACCACGTAGGTCACCTTCGGGACGACCGCCGCCCACAGCAGGCCGGCGAGCGGCCCCAGCAGCGCGACGACGGCGCTGGTGACCGCCCAGATCGCCAAGAGCCTCCCGGTGGGTCGCCGCACCTCGTACGCTCCTAGTTGCAAGTCGTCCGACAGCGAAAGCCTAGCCTGCCCAGGTCAACCGATCGACTCTCGAAGGGTGTCCGATTCCCGCCCACGGCAGCCCCGATTACTGGGATAATGTGCCCGACATGTCCGGATTCAGCCCCGCGTTCGAACGCCTCGGCGCCGCACTGGCGGCCGTCGTCCTGCAGCAGCAGGAGACGCTCGCCGAGTTCCTGCCGCGCGAGGACTGGAGCGCCGACCTGACCGCCCGCACCTACACCAGCGGCGGCGTCACGGTCCGCGTCTCGCTGCTCGGCAGCTACGCCGCCCGCGAGCGCACCTGGCTGTGGGGCTGGGCCAACCCCCAGTTCGGCGACGCGCACCCCGCCGTCGCCCCGACGCTGGTCATCCGGGCCATCGGCGAACGGCTCGGCATCACCGAGTTCACCACGCCCGAAGTCGACCTGTCCTGGTACGAAGGCCCCGCCGGGCACGGCGGCGAACTCATCGCGATGGCCGCCGGCGGCGTCCTCGGCGGCGCCGGATACATCGGCGCCGGCTACGACGGCGGCTCCGCCTACCTGCACGTCGACGACCCCCAGGCGCCGCCCGCCCAGTGGGACCCCGTCCCCCTCCCCCGCCTCCTGGCCAACGCCGCCAGCCTCTTCCCCCACGAGCCGCGCCTCACCCTCGCCGGGTTCCTGTCGCACCACCGCGTCCCCTACCGGCAGAGCGACGTCCTCACCGAAGTGACCCTCCCCGGCGGCGGCACCGCCCGCGCCCACTTCGACGGCCTAGGCCGCTTCGTCGACTGGAGGGCTGAGCTTATTGCGGTTTCTTAGTTCTTCGGGCCTTGGGGGCCCGAAAAACGAAGAAACCGCGGGCGATCGCTGCATCGCTTCGACTCGCCTTGCGGCTCGCTGCGCGATCAGTTTCTTGCTTCGCTTGAAACTGCCTTCGGACGCGATCGCGATTCCCAGGGTCCCCGATGGCTGAGGTGTCAGTTGCGGTTGTCGGGGATGTTGGCTGCGGTTGCCGCGGGCGGTGGCTGCGGTTGCCGCCCTGCTCTTTGACCGCCCCAGCGCCGCGGAGCTTTCGTTGCGGTTGCCGCGGGAGTGGGTTGCGGTCTGCGGCTCCTCGCCGCCCACTACCAGAGCGGCCAGCGTGACCCTTCAGGTGGCGTTGGGCGCGCCGTCGTCCGCTGTCGACATGGGCGGGCGCGGGCTCGGTGCCAGGACTGGCGGCGTGCCCCGCCGGGGCGCGCCGTCCCGGCGGGGCTCTGTCTGGGTCACCCCAGGCAGGACGGGCCCAGGAGTTGCTTCAGGTCGCCCATGAGGGCCGGGGACGGCGCCACGCGGAGCCTGTCGTCCAGGCGGACCACGGTCGTGCGCGGGCCGTTCTGGAGGTGGAGGTGCACCTCGGCGGTGCCGGGGTGGGTGATCAGCACCTCCTTGAGGCGGGAGACCGTGGGGGGCGTGCAGCGGCCCAGCGGCAGCGTGACCGAAAGGGGGCCGGTGGCGTCGGTGACGCTGAGGTCGGGCTGGACGACCTCCATCGCGATGATCTTCGCGACGTCCTCGCGGCGGTCCAGGCGGCCCTTGACGACGAGGATGGCGTCCTCGGCGAGGAGGGTCGAGCACAGCTGGTAGGACGACGGGAAGCACATCACCTCGATGGAGCCGCCGAGGTCCTCCAGCTGGAACATGGCCCAGGAGTTGCCCTGCTTGGTGACCTTGCGCTGGAGGCCGGACAGCAGCCCGGCCACGACGACCACCTGGCCGTCGGGGCGCTCGCCGCCGTTCAGGACGGCGATCGTGCAGTCGGCCTCCCGCTCCAGGATGTGCTCGACGCCGAGGAGCGGGTGGTCCGACACGTAGAGGCCGAGCATCTCCCGCTCGAAGGCGAGAAGGGTCGTCTTGTCCCACTCCTCGCCCTCGGGGATCGCGACGGCGAACGCGTCCTCGCCGCCGTCGTCCTCCAGGGCGCCGAACAGGGAGTCCTGGCCGACGGCCTCCTTGCGCTTGATGTCGATGACCGAGTCGATGGCCTGCTCGTGCACCATCAGCAGCGCCTTGCGCTGGTGGCCGAGCTCGTCGAACGCGCCCGCCTTGATCAGCGACTCCACGACCCGCTTGTTGCACACCGGCGGCGGGACCTTGTTGAGGAAGTCGTTGAAGTCGGTGTAGGCGCCCTTCTCGCGGCGGGCCGCGACGATCCCGTCCACGACGTTGGTGCCGACGTTGCGGACCGCCGACAGGCCGAAACGGATCTCGGTGTCGCCGAGCGGGGTGAAGTCGGCCTCGGACGTGTTGACGTCGGGCGGCAGCACCTTCAGGCCCATCCGGCGGCACTCCGACAGGTACAGGGCGCTCTTGTCCTTGTCGTCGCCGACGGAGGTGAGCACGCCCGCCATGTACTCGGCCGGGTAGTTCGCCTTGAGGTAGGCCGTCCAGTAGGAGACGAGGCCGTACGCGGCGGAGTGGGCCTTGTTGAAGGCGTAGTCGGAGAACGGGACGAGGATGTCCCACAGGGTCTTCACGGCCTCCTTGGAGAAGCCGTTGTCGATCATGCCCTGCTCGAACCCGACGAACTGGGCGTCCAGCTCGGCCTTCTTCTTCTTGCCCATGACGCGGCGCAGCAGGTCCGCCTTGCCGAGCGTGTAGCCCGCCACCTTCTGCGCGATCGCCATGACCTGCTCCTGGTAGACGATCAGGCCGTAGGTGGTGTCGAGGATCTCCTTGAGCGGCTCCTCCAGCTCCGGGTGGATCGGCGTGATCTCCTGCGCGCCGTTCTTGCGCAGCGCGTAGTTGGTGTGGGAGTTCGCGCCCATCGGGCCGGGCCGGTACAGGGCGCCCACGGCGGAGATGTCCTCGAAGTTGTCCGGCTTCATCAGCCGGAGCAGGGAGCGCATGGGGCCGCCGTCGAACTGGAAGACGCCGAGGGTGTCGCCGCGGGCGAGCAGGTCGTAGGTCTTCTGGTCGTCCAGCGGGAGGGCGAGCAGGTCGACGTCGACGCCCTTGTTCTTCCGGATGCCCTTGAGCGCGTCGTCGATGATGGTCAGGTTGCGCAGGCCGAGGAAGTCCATCTTCAGCAGGCCGAGCGACTCGCAGGTCGGGTAGTCGAACTGCGTGATGATGGCCCCGTCGGCGTCCCGGCGCATGATCGGGATGTGGTCGGTGATCGTCTCACCGGACATGATGACCCCGGCGGCGTGCACGCCGGTCTGGCGGATCAGCCCCTCCAGGCCCTGCGCCAGGTCCATGATCTGCTTGACGTCGGTCTCTTCCTCGTACAGCTTGCGCAGCTCGCCGGCCTCGCCGTAGCGCGGGTGCTTGTCGTCGAAGATGCCCGACAGCGGGATGTCCTTGCCCATGACGGCGGGCGGGAACGCCTTGGAGATCCGGTCGCCGAGCGCGTACGGGAAGCCGAGGACGCGGCCCGCGTCCTTGATGGCGGCCTTCGCCTTGATGGTGCCGAACGTGGCGATGAAGGAGACCTTGTCGGCGCCCCACTTCTCGGTCGTGTACTTGATGACCTCGGCCCGCCGGTCTTCAGGGAAGTCGATGTCGATGTCGGGCATGGACGCGCGCTCGGGGTTCAGGAACCGCTCGAAGATCAGCCCGTGCGGGATGGGGTCGAGGTCGGTGATGCCCATCGCGTAGGCGATCAGCGAGCCCGCGGCGCTGCCTCGCCCGGGGCCGACCAGGATGCCGTTCTCCTTGGCCCACATGATGAAGTCGGCGACGACGAGGAAGTAGGACGGGTACCCCTTGCCGAGGATGACGCCCATCTCGTACTCGGCCTGCTCCTTGTAGCCGTCCGGGAGGCCGTCGGGGAAGCGGCGCTCCAGGCCCTTCCAGACCTCCTTGCGGAACCAGCTCTCCTCGGTCTCGCCCTCCGGGACGGGGAAGCGGGGGCTGAGGTCGCGGTACTCGAACATCCCGGCCGGGTCGACGCGCTCGGCGATCAGCAGGGTGTTCCTGCAGCCCTCGGCCCAGATGTCGGAGGAGTCGATGGCGCGCATCTCCTCGGCCGTCTTGAGGTAGTAGCCGCTGCCGTCGAACCGGAACCGGTCGGGGTCGGCGAGCTGCTTGCCCACCTGGACGCACAGCAGCGCGTCGTGGGCGGTGGCCTCGGACTCGTGCGTGTAGTGGGAGTCGTTGGTGACGACCGGCGGGATGTTCAGCCGCTTGCTGATCTCGATGAGGCCGTCGCGGACGCGGCGCTCGATCTCGAGGCCGTGGTCCATCAGCTCCAGGAAGTAGTTCTCCTTGCCGAGGATGTCCTGGAAGTTCGCGGCGGCCTTCAGCGCCTCGTCGAACTGGCCGAGCCGCAGCCGGGTCTGGACCTTGCCGGACGGGCAGCCGGTGGTGGCCATCAGGCCCTCGGAGTGCTCGGCGAGCAGCTCCTCGTCCATGCGCGCGTACTTGAAGACGAAGCCCTCGGTGTAGGCGCGGCTGGAGAGCTTGAACAGGTTGTGCAGGCCGGCCTTGTCGCGCGCCCACAGCGTCATGTGGTTGATCAGGCCGCCGCCGGAGACGTCGTCGCGTTTCTGGCTCGGCTCGCCCCACTGGACCTTCTTCTTGTGGTACCGGGACTCCGGCGCCATGTAGGCCTCGATGCCGATGATCGGCGTCACGCCGGCCGCGGTCGCCTGCTTGTGGAAGTCGTAGGCGCCGTGCATGTTGCCGTGGTCGGTCATCGCGATCGCCGGCATCTTCTGCCGGCCGACCTCCTCGAACATCTGCTTCAACCGCGCGGCTCCGTCGAGCATGGAGTACTCGGTGTGAACGTGCAGGTGAACGAAAGAGTCGGCCATGCGTGCTGCGCCTCCTGCTCGTCGCATGCGACCGCCCACGTGCGGGGTCGGCACGTGGTCGCGGCATCGGGTACCGGGGGAAGGTCGTCGGGCCGGCGGGCGCCGGAACGACGCGGCTCTGAGAGCCTAACCCGCATCCCTGGTCACTCGCGCCCCGACGCGCCCAATCCCGGGAGGCCCCTTCCGGTCGTCTCGAAACCCGGGACGGGATGTCCGGAGTTTGGCCCGCCGGGCGGCACGGCATACGATCGCCCCGTGGAACGTCGCCATCTCAGGTTTACGCAGCCGGCTCCGGGTGAGCCGGTCGCCTGCGCGACCTAGCGACGACCCCGGAGCCGGCCGAGGCGGAGTCCCCGTGGACTCCGCCTTTCTTCTGGAGCAGCCTTTTCGCTGATCAGGCGCGGCCCGGGGCACCCGCTCCCTCGCCCGGAAGGGCCGCGCGAGAGGGGACCCGAGATGAACGACCAGGTGATCGATCACGTCGGCGCGGACGCGGAGTGCCCGGTCCGCGAGCCGTCCGTCGAGATGCGGGTCGCGCTGCCGGCGGCCGCCGACGTCACCACGCTCGCCGAGGCCCGCGAGGCGATCGACGGCCTCGACGCCGCCCTCGCGACGCTGCTGGAGCACCGCACCGCCGTCGCCGCCGTCGTCCAGCGTCTCAAGCCGGTCGGCGGCTTCGCCGGCCGCGACCCCGAGCGCGAGCGGCGGATCGTCGAGGCCATGGCGGTGCGGGCCCCCTCCCTAGGCCCGGAACGGCTCGCCCCCATCGTGAACGCGATCATCGAGGCGGGGCTGGACGCGGCCGAGTCCGGCCGATGAGCGCGCCCGGGTCCGCGCGGGCGGCCGGCGAGGACGTCCCGGACGAGACCGCTCCGGAGGCGGGCGCCCCGGAGGAGGCGGCGCGGGCCGCGGCGGTACGCCACGGGCTCAGCGTGGGCATCGCCGTCGGGGTGTCCGGCCTGGCGTTCGGCGCCGCGGCGGTCACGGCGGGGCTCACGGTCGCGCAGGCGTGCGCGCTGAGCCTGCTGGCGTTCACCGGCGCGTCCCAGTTCGCGCTGGTCGGGGTCATCGGCGGGGGCGGCGGGCTGGTCGCCGGGACCCTCGGCGCGGTCCTGCTCGGCGGGCGCAACGCCCTGTACGGGATGCGGCTCGCGCCGACGCTCGGCGTGCGCAGCCGTCCAGGAGGTCCTCGACCTCGGTGAGGGTCTCGATGTCGAGGTCGTTCGTGGGCTCGTCCAGCAGGAGGACGTTGGGTTCGGCCATCAG
>NZ_JBFARL010000172.1:0-16899 GCF_040674655.1 Actinomadura sp. NPDC049753
GACGGGTCCTCGGCCCACGCGAGAGGGGGCTCCGGGGCGCGGCGCCTGCCGCCGCGCGCCTCCGGCTGGCGGGGCTCGGAGCCCTGGGGCGGGTGGGGCTGGCGGGCGGGCGGAGCCTGCCGCGCCGAGCGCCCTCCCCGCGGCTCCGGCGGCTCCAGCAGGGCGCCGAGCACCGTGACGCCGGCGCGCTCGGCCTCCACGTACGCCTGCCGCAGCTCCTCGCGGGTCGTGACGCCCTGGTTGATCACGAGCACGACCGCGTCCACGAAGGTGCACAGGGCCTGCGCGTCGGCGTCGTGCAGGCTCGCCGCGTTCACGATGAGGTACTCGCTGCGGCGGCGCAGCACCTTGACGGTCTCGCGCATCCGCGGGCCGCTGAACCGGTGGGCGGCCTCGCGGGCGCGCGGGCCGCGCGGCAGCAGCCGCAGCTGCGAGTCGGTGTGGATCAGCAGGGTCGCCGGGTCAGTGCCGCTGAGCAGGGTGTCCGACAGGCCCTTGCCGCCGGGCCGCGCGCCGAACAGGGTGCTGACGTCGGCGTCCTCGGTGGTCGCGTCGATCATGATGGTCTTGGCGCCGGCGAAGGCGAGCGAGACCGCGAGGTTGGCGCTGGCCATGCGGGCGCTGCCCCCCGGGGTGGCGTTGCTGATCAGCAGCGCCACCGGGGTCTGCGGCGCGGTCGCCACGACCGCGGCGCGCAGCCGCCGGTACGCCTCGCCGACCGGGCTCTTGGGCGCGCTGACCAGGGCCAGCGTGTCGCCGGGCGGGCCGCCCGCCGGGATGGTGGACAGCGTCCGGACGCCGAGGCCCTCGATCGACTCGGCGTTGCGCAGCCGCTGGTTGAGCCGCTCCCGCAGCAGCATGACCACGAAGCCGGCGACCAGCCCGAGCACCAGGCCGCCCGCGCCGTACATCGCGGGCCGGACGATGCCGGGCCCCGCCGGCGCGTCCGCCGGGGTGATCACCTGTCCGGGGTCGAGGGGGGTGCTGGCGATGTCGTTGGACTGCTCGTCGATGACGCCGAGCTGGTTGGTGTAGGCGGTGACGCGCTGCTGGAGGGTGGAGCGCCGGGAGCCGGAGGAGGCGGCCAGCTCGTTGTTCGCCCGCTGCAGCAGGTGCTCGACCCTGGCCGACTGCGCCTTCAGCTTGGCGAGCTGGTTGTTCACCACGGCCTGCGCGCGCTGCGTGCGGTACTCCAGGTAGGCGTCGGCGAAGGCCTGCGCGCCCGCGCGGGCGTTGCCGGAGCTGCTCGCGGTGTAGGTCAGGTTGAGCACCTGGGTGTTGGGCGGGACCGAGACCCCGATGTCGCCCTCCGCCTCGTGCCCGAGCTTCTTCTGGACGATCTTGGCGACGCTGTCGGTGGCGACCAGCTGCGCCTCCGTCTGCAGGTTCACCAGGTCGTCGCCGCGGCCCTCCGGGGAGTACGGGTTGCCCTCCAGCGGGCTGACCAGCACCGTCGCGGTCGCCTTGAACGGCGGCGGCACGGCCATCTCCAGGGCGACGCCGGCCGCGGTGCCGAGCACGGCGAGCCCGATCAGCGCCCCCAGATAGCGCCGGACCAGGGCGAGCAGGTGCCCCCCCTGGGCGTCGGCCGTCTGGTCAGCTCCCACGACGATCCCCCTCATCGATCAGGCTCGTGCTTGGCGGAGTGTTCATCTCGACTTTAACCGCGCCTTGCAAGAAGACGGTTCTGTTCATCTCAACCTTGTCCAGGAGCGGCGACCCCGACCGGGGACGGGCGGGCGGCGCGCCGCGGCGCCGGGGACGCGGGCCCGCGCAGGACGGGCGCGGTCAGCACGATCACGCGTGCGGGCCTCGCCGCCTGGTCGAGGGCCAGTACCCCGCTCGCGACCTCGCGGTCCAGGGCCCGTCCCCGTTCGACGACGACCAGGGCGATGTCGCTGGCGGCGGCCGCGGCGATGGTGTCCGCGCCGTTGATGTCGGGTGTGGTGATGACGACGATGCGGGACACGCGGCCCGCCTTGTCGACGGCCCGGGTGAGCTGCCGGTCGTCGTCGCTGCGCACCAGCCGGACGGTGAACGAGTGGCCGGTCCCGGCCGCGGCCGGCGGTTCGTGGAAGGGCTCGCCGTCGGCGACGATGCGCAGTACCGTCGTCGCCGATCCGCCCTCGGTGCACATTTCGGCCAGCTCGTAGGCCACCTCGGTGCCGGCCGATCCCGGGACCCCGGTGACGAGCACGGTGGTGGCGTCGGCGTCGAAGACCAGGTTGCGGAGCCGCCGCGCGACCTCGCGGTGCCCGGTGCCGAGCGCCGTCCCCTCCACCATGATCGGAAGCCGGCTGTGCAGCCGCAGGTCGGCGGGGCGCCGGATGCGGCGCGGCCGCGCCTCGCGGACCACCACGTAGCCGATCCAGCAGAGCAGGCCGATGCCGATCCCGGACGCGACCGCGACGTCGCGGCCGGGATCGTCGCCCCGCCGGGGGAGCGGGGCCCCGCGCAGCACCTCGCCGGGCTGCTCCTGCTTGCTCTTGATGGCCGCCACCTGCTTCTCCACGTCGCGGATCTGCTTCACCAGCGCCTGGCGGCGTGTGCGGGCGGTGAGCCGGCGCAGCTCGTCCTCGTCGCCGGGCAGCGCCGCGAGCTGCTTCTTCAGCAGCTCGGCGTTGTTCTCCAGCGCCTGGCGGTTGTGCTCCAGCACCTGGCCGAGGACCCGGTTCCGCAGCAACAGGTAGGAGTCGGCGACGACCCGGGCGCCGTCCTGGGCGGTCCGCGGCGTTCCGGCCCGCACCGAGATCGTGAGCACGTGGGTGTTGGACGGCACCGTCAGGCCGATGCGGTCGCGCAGTTCCGCGTCGGACGCGTCGAAGCCGGGGCGCTCGGCCAGCTTGGACAGCACCGGGTGGGACCAGACGAGCTGGGCCTCGGTGTCCATCGTCGTCTCGCGGGGGGCGCGGGTGTTGGTGTCGATCGCCGAGCCGATGTCGATGGAGGGATGCAGCGGCACCGGCGGCGCCAGCACGTAGATCTGCGCGGTGTACGTCGTCGGCGTCAGCACGATCTTCACGACCCCGATCGCGCACCCGGCCAGCAGCGCGATCAGCAGCGCGACCAGGTGGCGGCGGACGACGCCCGCGTACCGGGTCACCGGGACCGAGTCCGGCGCGAGCGGCGGTTCCGCCTGCACGCTGGCCGGGCCGAGGGTGCGTTTGCTCATCGCCGCCTCATCGCCGCCAGGCGGGTTCGGCGCCGAGGAGCGCGGCGAGCTTGTCGTCCCAGGGGGCGTAGTACTCGGCCAGGCGGCGCTGCAGGTGGTCCGGCAGCGGGGAGCCCGGCCGCGCGTTGTGCCGTTCGAACGACGCGGGCCGCCACGCCGGGAGCCCCAGGAACTCCAGGATGGAGTCGTAGCAGGGCTCGGGTTCGGTGAAGAAGTCCTCCGCGAACGCCACGAGCACCCTGTCCCGCCCGAAGAGGGCGAACAGCCGCTCGATCTGCTCGGCGTAGCGGCCGCGGTCCAGGTAGGAGTGGTGCCGGTGGCTGTGGCTCACGTAGGCGGGGTCGGCTTTGATCTTGTCGATCTCCCCGGAGAGCCGCTCGGGCTCCAGGTCCAGGGCCCGCTCGAACGGCTCGGTCTCGAACCCCCGCGCCAGCTCGTGCTTGTGGGCGGAGTAGGCCCGCACCACCGGGTCGCGCAGCAGGACGACGAGCTTCACCCCGGGCAGGTCGCGGGCGATCCGCTCCGGCGCCAGCGGGTGGTGCATGTAGTAGCCGGCGGACTCGAACGCCTGGGGAGCGGCGCCCCGGGCGCGGCGCTCGGCGAGCGCGCGGACCGGGAAGTGCCCCCGGTACCAGCCGAGGCCGCGCGTGTAGTTGACGTCGAAGTAGTGCACGCCCTTGTGGAAGTTGGGCTGGACGGTCGCCGGGTGCGCGGCCAGGGCGCGGAACAGCGAGGTGGTGCCGCCGCGCTGCGTGCCGACCATGAGGAAGTCGGGCAGCATCCGGGCGCCCGAGGTCAGCCGCCCTCCGGCGCGGGTCGCGGCCCGTCCCGCCTCCTTGACCCACGGAGGGGCGTCACGGCGTGAGATCACGGGGTTCCTCCCGAGAGCGTGTCCGGTGGATTGGTGTGCAGGAGCGCCAGCAGCCGCTCGGTGTCGGCGCGCAGCGGCCCGCCGATCGGCTCCTGGGCGGCCAGCAGGTAGCGGCGGCACAGCTCCAGGAGGTAGAGCCGGACGGTCGCCTCCGCGGCGGGGCCCGTCGGCCCGAGCGGCTCCAGGAGGGCGCCGGCGCCGTCCGGCCAGGTGGCGTAGGGCGGCCCGGACGCGGTGCGCATCGCCTCCTGGAGGCGGTAGTGCAGCAGGTCGAACCCGTTCGGGACGCCGCGCGAGAACCGCTCCCAGTCCCACAGGCGCAGCACGCCGCGGTGCCAGGCCATGTTCCACGGCGTCCAGTCGCCGTGCCAGGCGCCGAAGTCCAGGACCAGGTCGCCGTGCGCCTTGCCGACGCCCTCGACGACCTCGCCGAAGACGGCGCGCTGCCGCTCGTCCAGGACGAGGCCGGGGCTCGCGGCCATCTCCTCCCAGTAGGCGCTGGCGCGCAGCGGCGCCCGCTCGACGCCGCCGACCTCGAACAGCGCCCGCATCTCCGAGACGGGGGCCCGCCCCCGCGGGCGCCAGCCGAGCGCGCTGGTCGGGAGCGGTTCGAGGACGAGCAGGTCCAGGCCGTGCCACGTGCCGTGGTGCAGCAGCCGCGGGACGTGCAGGCGCCCGCGCGGCCCCGGAGCGGGCAGGTGGGCGTTCAGGTAGGTGAGGGCGGCGGCCTCGCCCTCCAGGAGGGCGCGGGCCGTGCCGGTGTCGCCGATCTTGACGAACGCCGCGGGCTCGCCGCGCGGCGACAGCACGTGCAGGATCGGCTTGCGGTTGGCGCGGGCGCTCCCGAGCCCCACGCTGACCACCACCGGCCGCCCGAGCAGCTCCGACAGCCGGTCCTCGATGGAGGGGCCGCCGCCGGTGATGCTGAGCCGGTCGCGCAGCGTGCGCTCCGGCAGCCCGGTGCGCACCGCCGCCGCCGTCAGGCCGCGGGAGGCGCGCTGCTTCGGGCCGAGGTCATGGCTGTAGCGGCGCAGCGCGGCCGCGGTGGCGCGCGGCATCCCCGCCGGGACGAGCAGCCGCGGCCGCTCCGCGTCCGGCAGGAACGCCAGTTCCCGGCGCGCCCCCTCGGACCGCCCCGGTCCGACGGCCTCCACCCGCGCGTCCGGCCACAGGTCCCGCACCGCCGCGATCCAGGCGGCCCGCGGCTCCTCCGGGGCGCTCACAGCGGCGCCGCCTCGGCGGTGTCCACCGGCGCCGCCTCGGCGGTGTCGGCCGGAGCCGTGACGCGGGCACGGGCGCGCGGCCGGGCCTCGGCGCGGGCGTCCCGGCTCGCCCGCCACATCAGCCCCACAGCGATCATCACCGTGTACAGCGGTACCTCCACCATGTCGTAAGTGATCATGAACAGGCCGCAGGCGATCAGGACGGCGCAGCCCGCCAGCGAGTACGCGCCGCGCTCCCGCCAGTGCCGCAGGAACCGGACGGCGAAGAACGCGCAGAACGCGATCGTCCCGACGACGCCGTTGGCGAACAGCAGGAGCCACAGATGGCCCTGGGTGCCGAGCGGCGGCGAGCCGCACGCCTTGCAGCCGATCTTGTCGCCGCCGGACACCTGGCCGAGGTCGCCCTGGACGTTGCGGGTGGACCCGAAGCCGACCAGCGGGGAGCCGGTCAGGGCGCTTCGGGTGGTCTCCTCGGCCAGCAGCGTGCGGCGGTTGTTGCTGTGCGGGTTGTCGAGGCGGTCCTGGACGAGGCCGGGCAGCGGCGACAGCGCCACGACGATCGCGCCCGCGGCGGCCATCCCGGCCGTCCAGGCGATCACGCGGGGACCGCCGACCTGGAGCAGCTTCGCGACGCCGAACAGGCCGATCGCGCCGAGCGCCCCCCACAGCCCCCGGTTCAGGGAGTACACGACGGGCCACAGCGACGCGGCGAGGACGGCCAGCCCGAACACGCGGCGCCGCATGTCGGCGCGGACGATCCAGGTCAGCAGGAAGTACGGGAGGAAGAAGGCGTAGGCGGAGCCCCAGGTGTTGGCGTACGCGAACGGCGCCATGGGCCGGGACTGCTCGAACCCGAGGATCGACTCGATGTCGGCGACCTTCGGATGGACGATATCGCGGACGAAGGAGTTGGCGGTCAGCCCGTGCGGCAGCACCATCTCCACCGGCGAGGTGAGCTGGATCGAGGGGAAGAAGGACCCGACCAGCCCGCCGACGGTCGTCACGATGAACATGTAGCCGAGAAGCCGGCCGATCTTGCCCGACGGCAGCTCCCGCTCGCTCATGTTGCCGATGTAGAGCAGCACGATGGTGGAGGACAGGTACCAGGCGAGCCGGTAGCCGTACACCAGGACCCGGCTGAATCCGCCGCCCGGTTCGGCGAGGGGCGCGTCGGCCCACAGCACCAGCACGCCCAGCACGACCCAGAGCAGGAAGAAGAGCCACGCCCCGAAGCCGCCGGGCGCCACCAGGGTGCCGCGCCTCCGCCACAGCGTCATCGCCATGGGCACGCTGATGACCAGCAGCACGATGTTCGCCAGGCCGAGGATCCACCACACGGGGAAGCCGAGGAGCGCGACGGCGAGCGGCCAGCCCGGCCGCAGGCGCCAGGGCAGCAGCCGCGGCGTCGCGAGAGGTGTGCTCCCCGCGATCCCTCGCATCCCGGCCAATCACCGCTCCGTTTCCGTGGGACGCGCCTGCGGGCGCGCGGACCGCGCCGTCCGGTTCCGGACGCACGTCGCCCATGGAAGGACGTCCTGTCTCTTACCAGGGGCGACAGCGGACGGTGGCCGACTTCGGCCACGCGATCCGGTCGTCCGGTGAGACCCGGCAGGCGTCCTTTCGAGGTGCGCAGCGTACCTCGCGAGACGCGATGGGCGTGCCCGCCGGGGCGCGTCCGGGGGTCCTGCGGCAGGCGCATCACCGGGCGGGTCGGTGGCCGAAACCGAAAAGTTAGTGATCAAACGGTGGTCCCGACTGCCCGCTGGCTACGATTGCGCGGCGCTATGTGCCTTCACGGGGAACATGGCGGCTTACTTCTATCTTGCACGGAGGGGTCGATGGGCAGACGCAGGTGGGGGCCTCTGGCCGTGGGGGCGGTGCTCGCGCTGGGGACGCTGACGGGAAGCCTGGCCGCGGGCGCCCCGGCGAGCGCGGACCAGAGGGGATCCGAGCCCGCGCACGGCAAGGTCGTCAACGCCGACCCGGCGAACTACACGCCGAACGTGCTGGACGGCGAGGTCAAGTCGATCATCAAGATCGGCGGCAAGATCTACGTCGGCGGCTCGTTCACCCAGGTGAAGGAGCCCGGGGCCAACAAGCCCACGCTGGTCCGCAACCGGCTGTTCGCCTTCGACGCCGCCACCGGCGCCATCGACCCCGACTTCGCGCCCAGCCTCGACAAGGGCGAGGCCAGCGCGCTGCTGCCCGCCCCCGACGGCCAGTCGATCTACGTCGGCGGGAGCTTCGGCCAGATCAACGGCGTCCGGCACTTCGTGCTCGCCAGGATCAACGCCCAGACCGGCGCCCCCATCGCCTCGTTCGACCCGCAGCTCGACGCCAAGGTCCGCGACCTGCGGCTGGCGGGCGGCCGGCTGTACGTCGGCGGCACCTTCACGACCGTCGGCGGCGCCGCGAGGCCGGCCCTCGCCGCCCTCGACCCCCAGACGGGGGACCGCGACGACTTCGTGAACCTCAACGTCACCGGCACCCAGACCGGCGACGGCGTCACCCAGATCTACAAGATGGACGTCAGCCCCGACGGCTCCAAGCTCGTCGGCATCGGCAACTTCAGCTCGGTCGCGGGCAGCACCCGGCGCCAGATCGTCATGGTGGACCTCACCGGCCCGTCCGCCCAGCTCGCGAACTGGGACACCACCCGCTACGCCGACCAGTGCTCGCAGTCGTTCGACACCTACATGCGCGACGTCGAGTTCTCTCCCGACGGCGCGTACTTCGTGGTGACGACCACCGGCGCGTACGGCGGCTCCGCGAAGCTGTGCGACACCCAGGCCCGCTGGGAGAGCGCCGCCGCCGGCGGCGGCCAGCAGCCCACCTGGGTGAACTACACCGGGGGCGACACCACCTACGCCGTGGAGATCACCGACACGGCCGTCTACACCGGCGGGCACTTCCGGTGGGCGAACAACCCGTTCGCGGGCGACAGCCCCGGCCAGGGTGCCGTCGGACGCGAGGGCATCGTCGCGCTCGACCCGGTCAGCGGCCTGCCGTTCAGCTGGAACCCCGGCCGCGACAAGGGCGTCGGCGTCTTCGACATGCTGGCCACCGACGAGGGCCTGTGGATCGGCAGCGACACCGACAACGTCGGCGGCGAGTTCCACCAGAAGCTCGCGCTGTTCCCCGTGGCCGGCGGCGCGGTCATCCCCGCCTACAGCACCGGCGAACTGCCCGGGAACGTCTACTCCGGCGGCGGCATCGGCTTCGGGGCCGCCAACTACCTGAGGCACCGCTCGTTCGACGGCACCACCACCGGCGCCGCGGTCGACGACGGCACGGCGGGCGTCGACTGGCGGACCGCGCGCGGCGCCTTCATGGTCAACGGGGAGCTCTTCTACGGCTCGTCGGACGGCCTGTTCCGGCGCCGGTCCTTCGACGGCACCGCGCTCGGCACGCCGACCACCATCGACACCGCCGACCAGCTCACCACCATGACGACCTGGCACTCGCAGGTGCCGAACATCACCAGCATGTTCTTCGCCAAGGGCCGGATCTACTACACGCGCGGGCAGTCCGCCCTCTACTACCGGACGTTCAACCCGGAGAGCAACGTCGTCGGCGCGCAGGAGTACACCGCGGTGGGCAACCTGCCCGGCATGAGCTGGAGCTCGGCCGGCGGCATGTTCGTCAACGGCGCGAACCTCTACTACGTCAACAACGGCAACGGCCGGCTCTACCGGGTCGCGTTCTCCGCGGCGGGTGTGCCGTCCGGATCGTCGACCGAGGTCAGCACCGCCGACTGGCGCGGCCGGACGGTCTTCCTCTACGCGGGGACGCCGAACCAGCCGCCGACCGCCGCGTTCACCGGCGACTGCGACGGGCTCAACTGCACCTTCAACGCCGCCGGCTCGTCCGACTCCGACGGTTCGATCGCCTCCTACGACTGGGACTTCGGCGACGGCGGCAACGGCACGGGCGCCGCGCCGCAGCACGCGTTCGCCGCGGCCGGAACCTACACGGTCAAGCTGACGGTGACCGACGACCGCGGCGGCAAGGGCACCAGGTCCCAGGACGTGACGGTCGCGTCGAACCAGGTGAACATCGGCTACCGCGGCGGGTCGGGCGGCAACGGCAACGTCCAGACCGCCACGGCGCAGGTCCCGCCGGCGGTCCAGCCCGGCGACGGCATGATCCTGATGCTGACGTTCAACAGCAGCGAGGCGACGCTCGCGACCCCGCCTGCCGGCTGGACGCAGGTCGGCACGCAGGCCGCGGGCACCGCGACGTCCGTCGTCTGGAAGCGCGTCGCCCAGGCCGGTGACGCCGGCACGCAGGTCGGCATCGGGTTCAGCGCCTACACCAAGGCCGACATCCGGCTGCTCGCCTACGAGGGCACCAACGCCACCGACCCGGTCGCGGCGGTGGCGAAGAGCAGCGACGCGGGCACCGTCACCGACCACACCAGCCCGTCCGCCCAGGTGGACGCGGCCGGGTCCTGGGCGGTGACGTACTGGGCGGACAAGTCGTCCACCACCACGTCCTGGACGGCCCCGGCCGGCGTGGAGACCCGCGGCACCGGGATCGGCTCGGGCAGCGGCCGCATCACGGCCCTGGTCGCCGACAGCAACGGCACGGTCGCCACCGGCGCCTACGGCGGCAAGACGGCGACGACCGACGTCGCCAGCCGCGCCGCGATGTGGACCATCATCCTGGCCCGCAAGTAGGACGCGTCACCCGCACGCGCCGCGCCCCCCGCCGGATCTCCGGCGGGGGGCGCGGCATGTCGGGCGGCGGTGCGGCCGTCAGCAGAAGTCGCTCCAGGCCCTGCGGCTCTGGGTGTCGAGGAGGCGGAAGTCGCCGGTGCTCCAGTCGAGGTCGAAGTAGGCGACCCACAGGGCGCGGTGTTTGGCGAGGTAGGCGTTCGTGGCGTTCAGCCAGGCGGCGCGCCTGTCGCCGTTGTCGCCGGAGACGAGGTAGCTGCCGGTCTCGGCGATGCCGAACGGCAGGTCCTCGCCCTTGCTGACGGCGACGACGCGGTCGTACATGGTGGCCGGGTCGTCGTAGCGGCCCTTCTTCCAGCCGAGGTTGTACACGTCCCAGCCGAGGACCTGGATGACGTCGCGGCCCGGGTAGTAGTCGCGCCAGTCGCGCTTGGACAGCGGGTCGAGGCTCCAGCCCATCAGGACGAGGGTGGCGTGGACGCGGGGGTTGCCCGCCTTGTCGGCGAGGGACCGCAGCCGCCGCCACGCGGCGCGGTAGTCGGCGGCGGTGAACTCGCCGGAGGCGATGTTGTCCTCGGGCTCGTGGTAGTAGACCCAGTAGAGGTCGCGGTCGCGGGGCGCGGTGGCGAACCAGCGGGTCATCTCCCGGTCGTACTTGCCGGCGAGGACGTCCTTGGGCGCCAGCTTGAACGAGATGATCGGCGGGCGGTTCCCGGTGTCGGGCTTGCCCGGCCACGCGGGCGGGACGCCCTGGTAGAACAGCCGGACGGTCTCCAGGCCGCCGTAGGCGGCGTCCAGGCGGGTGAGGGCCTTCTGGAAGGTCTCACCCGGCTTGAGTTCGAGGGAGAGGCCGCAGAGCGTCCGCCCGCCCGCGGGGGACGTCCCGGGGGTCTTCACCGGCTGCGGGGCCTGCCAGGTGGGCTCGGGCCCGGGCGCGGGAAGCGCCGTGCCGGACGTCTCCGGCGACCTGCTCGGCGTCGGCGGGGGCGCGCCCGGCCGGGTCCGCAGGAGCAGGCGCGGGCCCTCGCCGGTCTCCCTGGAGCGCAGCGAGACCGCCGTCCGGGGGCCCTGGCCCGTGATGGCGAACGCGTAGAGGCCGGGGCCGGTCACCACCTCGCCGACGTCGAAGGACACCGTGCCCCCCGAGCCGGCGGGGGCGCTCGCCACGACCGATCCGGCGACCGGTCGGTTGCCCCAGGACGTGCCCTCCTCCGTCCACGCGCCGGGCAGCGTGCGCAGCTCGACCCGCCGCGGCCGGTTCTCCAGCCGGTCGAACGTCATCTCCACATGGGCCCTGGTGACCGCCGGGGTGCCGCGCGGCACCTCGAACGCGACGTAGGCCTCGGTGTGCCAGCCGGGCCACGCGGAGGCAGTGATCTTCTTCGCGTCCCCGAACGTCGTGCCGGGCATCTCGCGCACCGCGTAGGTGTCGGCCGAGGCGGGGACGACCGTGCTCGCGCCCGCGGCGGCCGTCCGGGCGTGGTGGGCCGTGCCGGTCCCCGACAGGGCGATCGCGCCCGCGGAGCCGCCCAGGACCAGCAGGGCCCCCGCGGAGGTGACGTAGAAGAACGGGCGAGGTCCGCGGCGGCGGTCGCGCCGCCGCGGCCCGTCCGGCGGGACGGGCAGCGAGCGGCGCGCGTCGGGGCGGTGATGGCCGCCGCGGACCACCTCGCGCTGTTCGTGTTGGACCAAGGCCCCCGCCCCCTCCCGCAGAACGTCTCCCGCCCTTTATCTCATGCGAGCCGCCGGCTCACCCCGCGGGGAACATCCCGAGGCGTCCGTGGTACTCGTGCCCGAGCTGGTCGGTGTCGCTGCCGACGAGCAGCCCCTTCGGGTGGGCGACCAGCGTCTCGACGCCGTGGCCGAGCGTCCGCGTGGGGTTCCACGCCAGCGCCTTGCCGGTCTTCGGGTCGAGCGCGCCGATGCCGGGGCGCGACACGGCGCCGGGGCCCGCGGAGTCGTGGCCGTAGGGGTTGTTCAGCCAGCGCTGGTGCCCGCCGACGTAGACCGCGGCGCCGGTCACCGAGGTGGACAGCAGCGTGTCGCCGCCCGTCCAGTTGACCCAGGTCGGCTTCTGCCCCGACCCGGTGGCGGACGACTCCCAGCGGGCGGCCGAGTCGCACAGCTGGCTCTGGCCGTAGGGGCCGCCCGTGGTGACGACCACGAAGTACTTGCCGTCGGGGGAGAAGTCCATGCCCCGCATGTAGGTGTCGAACGCGGCGAGGTTGCAGGGGGTGGAGTAGCGCTCGGTCGACCAGGTCGACAGCTTCGCGGTGCCCTTGCCCAGGGTGATCATCGCGATCTGGACCCGGCGCTGGCCGTTCACCCGGGTGAACGTTCCGTTGATGACCATCCGGGTGTCGGCGGGGTCGACCGCCATCCGGTACACCTTGAGGTCGCCCGACCGGGGCTCGGTGACGGTGAAGTTGAACGCGTTGTCGGCGACGCCCGTGAGCCTGTCGACCCGCGCGAGGCCCGTGCGCGCCTTGCCGCCCGCCTTGGTGAAGGAACCGCCGATGTAGAGCCGGGCCCCGCGCACCACCATGGTGTTGACCCGGTAGTTCACGTTCGGCTTGAAGCCGGTGTGGACCTTGTTGGTGGAGACCTTGAGCGCGGTGACCGTGCCGGTCTTGACGCCGTTGACGGTCGTGAACGTCCCGGCCGCGTAGATCCAGTCGCTGGACCCGGGCTGCAGGGCGTGGACGGTCCCGTTGACCTTCGGGACGAAGGCCGTGCTGATCTTCCCGGTCCGCATGTCGTAGGCGAACAGGTTGTGCCGCTTGATCGTCTTCTTGCCGCTGCCGGCCTCGCGGACCTCCTCGAAGTTCCCGCCGACGACGACCCAGTTCCCGACGGTGGTGATGGCGCGGACGGTGCCGTCCAGCACGTGCGGGGTGTTGTTCACCGGGTTGGCGGAGACGACCGCCGGCTGGGAGATGTCGGCGGAGGCCGTGCCCGCGGCGGCGGGGACGGCGAGCACCGCGAGCGCGGTGGCCGTAAGGCAGGCGAGGGTGGGGCGCATGAAGGTGCTCCGGGAAGCGGCCGGGGACGCTGATGGCATCTTGTCCTACCACATGGCTAGAGAACGAGGAGGGGTTCCGGAAAAGTGCGGCATAGGAGGCTTCCCGCTCAGTCGGCGGGGGCCCTGCCGTGCCGCAGGCGATGGTAGAGGACCCGGGCCAGATAGGCGCCGAGTTCGACGGTGTAGCGGCGCCAGAGGCGGCGGGGCTCGCGCGCCAGGCGGTAGAGGAAGCCCACACGCAGCTTCAGGACCCAGGCGGGGTAGTAGTCGCGCCGTTCGGCGAGGTGCTCGAAGTAGGCGCCGCACGTGATGACGACCGGTGCGGTGAGGCGGTCGCGGTACTCGGCGACGAACCGCTGCTGGAGGGGCGTCCCGAGGCCGACGTGCAGGATGTCCGGGGCCGCGTCGTTGATCTCGGCGACGAGGCGCTCGGCGGTCTCGGCGGGGATGTGGCCCTGCCCGTCCGCCCAGTGGCCGTGCAGGGTGCCCGCGACGTCCAGGCCCGGGTACCACGCGCGGACGTTCGCGGCGGCGGCCTCGGCGACGCCGGGCGCGTTGCCGAACAGGAAGACGCGCCAGCCCTCCTCGGCGGGCTGGCCGAACAGGTCGTCGGTGAGGTCGTCGTTGGCCATCCGGCCGGGGACGGGACGCCCGAAGACCTTCGCGGCCAGCACGACGCCCCAGCCGTCGGGGAGGTTGAGGTCGAAGCCGTTCATCAGATCGCGCAGCCCCGGGTCCTTCTGCGCCCTGAGCACGTAGTCGGGGTTGGCGAAGGTGACCGTCAGCTTGGAGCGCTCCTTGACGGCCGCCGCGACGAAGGAGCGGAACCGCGCGACGTCCACGCGGCTGACCCGTACACCGAGGACGTCGACGGTGTCATGCGGCCATCGTGGGTCCACGTCTGCTCTGCTCTCCTGGGGCACCGGCGACGCCGGGGGAAACGACCGGAGAGGAGAGCGTATCCCGGTGCGGCGCGGCCCGGTGGCGAAGGACGAGCCAGGCGGCGACCGTGGCGGCGATGAGGACGACCATGATCCAGGCGAGCGGGACGGGCGCGACGCCGAACATCTTCAGCGAGGAGGCGACGAGCACGAGGGCCAGCACCCGCCGGATCAGGGCGCTCGGGGCCCGGGAGGAGATCTTGGAGCCGAGGTAGACGCCGGGGATCGAGCCGGCGAGCAGCGCGGCGGTGACCTCCATGCGGAAGTCGCCGAACAGCAGGTGGCCGATGGCGGCCGCGAAGACCAGCGGGACGGCCTGGAGCAGGTCGGTGCCGACGAGCTGGTTGGCCTTGAGCGACGGGTAGAGGGCGAGCAGCGCGACGATGATGAGGGAGCCGGAGCCGACCGAGGTGATGCCGACGACGAGGCCGCCGACGACGCCGATCAGCACGGTCGGGACGGGCCGGACCGTGATCCGCGCGGACCGGTCGGCGTCTCCGGCGGAGCCGGCGCGCCCCCGGTGGGCGAGGTAGCCGCGCAGCGCCAGGCCCGCGGCGGCGATCATCAGGGCGGCGCCCATCGCCTTGCCGATGACGTTCTCCACGGAGTCGCCGTGGCCGAGCGCGCGGGCCAGCAGGACTCCGGAGAACGCGGCGGGCACCGAGCCGGCGCACAGCCACCCGACCAGCCGCATGTCGATCGTGCCCTGCCGGTAGTGGACGGCGCTGCCCACCGGTTTCATCACGGCGGCGGCGACCAGGTCGCTGGACACGGCGGCGAGCGGGCTCACCCCGAAGAACGTGACGAGCATCGGCGTCATCAGCGCGCCGCCGCCCATCCCGGTCAGCCCGACGATGATGGCGACGAGGAACGAGCCGAGCGCCATCGTCCAATCGAAGTCCATCGGCATGACCTACCTGTCATGTAGGAATTATGGCTAACACGATAGGTGATGCCCTCCGGATCCGGAAATACCGGGTAAGGGGGTACGTGTGGGACGGAAGAGGTTATTCCGCCCGCACCCAGCCGCCGTCGACCAGCAGGTCGAGGATCCGGGCGACCGCCTCGTCCGGCGTCAGCCGCGAGGTGTCGAGCGTCAGGTCGGCGTCGTCCGGCTCCTCGTAGGGGTCGGAGATGCCGGTGAACTCGGGGATCTGCCCGGCGCGGGCCTTGGCGTACAGGCCCTTGCGGTCGCGGCGCTCGCACTCCTCCAGCGGCGTCGCCACGTGCACGAGGATGAAGTCGCCCACGGCGGACACCATCCGCCGCACCTCGGCGCGGGTGGCCGCGTAGGGGGCGATCGGCGCGCAGATCGCGGTGCCGCCGTGCCGGGTGATCTCGGCGGCGACGAACCCGATGCGGCGGATGTTGAGGTCGCGGTCGGCGCGGGAGAACGTCAGGCCCGCCGACAGCATCCGCCGGACGACGTCGCCGTCCAGCAGCGTGACCGTCCGGCCGCCGCGCTCCACCAGCGCGTCGGCCAGGCCGCGCGCGACCGTGGACTTCCCGGAGCCCGACAGGCCGGTGAAGAACACCGTGATGCCGCGCGAGCGCTTCGGCGGGCGCGCCAGCGCCAGCTCGGCGGCGACGGCGGGCGGGGTGAACCAGTCGGGGACGGGCTCGCCCGCGTCCAGCAGCTCGTTCAGCCGCTCGGGGGTCAGCTCCGCCTGGACGTGGTCGGGCTCGATGCGCGCGACGGGCCGCCAGACCTCGACGTCGGCGTCGTAGGCCCACGGCTCCGGGACCACGAGCGGGACGGCGGTGCCCTCCATCTCCCGCTCGGCGAGCAGGTGGGTGGCGCCGTAGGCGGCGGCGACGTGCGCGCGGAGCAGGATGTCGCGCTCCTGGTCGCCGCGCGCCGGCAGCGGCACGGGGATGATCTGGGCGCCGTCCGGCAGCTCCCTGCGGACCCCGAGCAGCGCTCGGACGAGGGACTCGTCGTGCTCGCCGCCCAGCAGCGGCAGGACGAGGACCTTGGCGGCGAGCCGCTCGGCGACCTGGCGGAGCTGGCCGAGCTGCTTGCGGTGCAGGGGCTCGCGGGTGGCCACCGCGAGCACGCCGCCCTCGTACGCGTCGAGCTCGTCCGGGCGCCGGCGCAGGCGGTGGAACGGTCCGTGCGCGGGCGCGCGGAGGGCCTCCAGCGGCCCGGCGAGCCGCCAGCCCTGGGTGGTCGGGTCCTGCCACGCCTCGGCGACCCGCAGCACGGCGAGCGGCACGCCCTCGGGGTCCTGCAGGACGACCCGCTCATGGCCGGTCAGCTCCTTGGGGACCGACAGCGTGACCGGGACCGGCCACGGGGTGCCGTCCGCGAGCCGCCCTCCGGCGATCACCATGGCGGTGTCGAACGAGCCGAGGAAGCCCGTCAGCGGGCGGTACACCCCCGCGAGGACGAGTTCGAGGTCGGCGAGCTCGACCGGGTCCGGGGTCCAGGCGGGCAGGTCGCGCAGCGTGTCGGGAAGGCCGGCTTCGGCGGTCACCGCGATCTCCGATCCCGCCCGGCGAGGCGGCCGGGCTCATCCATGGCGAGCAGGGTTTTCGCAGGAAAAATACTGCCCCGGCCTGGCCGCGCGCACGTCCGCCCCGGCCCGGACGGCCCACCGCCCCCGCTCAGATGACCCGCGCGAAACGGTTCTCCGGCTTGCGGATGACGAAGGTGACCTCGCTGTGGTCGGCGGTCAGCCGCCCCCGGGTGGCCGCCGACACCAGCCGGCACAGCAGGTCGGCGAGGCCGGTTCCGGTCCCGAGGGCGTCGAGGGCATGCCGCGAGGTGTACTCCTCGGCGACGACCAGCCCGCGCATGACGCAGTACCAGCGCAGGCCCGACCGGGAGGCGACCCGGTCGTAGAGCGCCGGGGGCGGGCTCGTCCGGACGACCGGCACCGGCCGGGGCGCGGCCTGCTCCGGGCCCGCAGCCGGGGCCTGCCCGTCCTCGGCCGCCCCGGACCCGCCGCGTCACGGGCCCGTCCGGCGAAACCGCCCGGCCGGGCCCGTTCC
>NZ_JBFARL010000173.1:0-16828 GCF_040674655.1 Actinomadura sp. NPDC049753
GCCTTTCCGCTCGACTTGCATGTGTTAAGCACGCCGCCAGCGTTCGTCCTGAGCCAGGATCAAACTCTCCATCAAGGTCCAACGACCAGCCAGGGGGCGAACCCCGACCAGCCAAACCTCAGGAAACAATCCCAGCATCACCATCCCAACGGGATGGCATTGCCTCAAAGAAATCCCCACCATCTCCGAAGAGATGGCACGGGGCGACCCGGCCGAAACTGGCCGAGCCGATAAAGGCACTGGCTTTTAACACGCTGTTGAGTTCTCAAGAAACGGACACCCACCGCGCCGAACCCCGCTCTCGCGGACCCCGGCTCCGGGGCAACCCTGCTAACTTACCAGGCTCATCCTCGTTGTCAAGCCGATCCGCGAAGATCTTTTCGACGATCGAAGGTGTGCCCGTCCCCCACGCGACGACACGACACCGAGCCAGAGACTCGGATGATCGTTCCGTGGGAGGCGCCCTGCGGGCCGGCCACCTTGCGGCGTCCTGCATCCCGTCCGGGCTTGTCCTTCAAGAGTACCCCGGCGCGCAGAACACTGCGAACCGTTTTCCTCTGTCAGTGTCCCCTGGGGCCGTCCGCCTGTCGGCGTCCCGCATCCCCTTGGGGCACCACAGAGATTAGGCAGCCTCGGAAGGCCCGTCAAATCGGGACCGGCCACCTGCTCGCCCCTCCGTCGAAACCCCCAGGTCACATGCGGTTCAAATCGGCGGCGTCACCGACCCGTCAGCGTCACGTCAGCGTCCGCGCGCCGGTGTCCGCGTGGCGTCAGCGACGTGGCCCACGGTGGTGACCGTCACAGCGAAAGACCTACGGGAGGCACCAGATGGACGATGTGATCCGCGCTGAGGGGCTGCGGAAACGGTTCGGGGACACGAAGGCCTTGGACGGAGTGGACATCGCGGCCCGCCGGGGGACGGTGCTCGGGGTCCTCGGACCGAACGGAGCGGGCAAGACCACCGCGGTGCGCGTGCTGGCGACGTTGCTGAAGCCGGACGCCGGACGCGCCGAGGTGGGCGGGTTCGACGTGGTCAAGGACGCGGTGCGCGTCCGGGCGAAGATCGGGCTGACCGGGCAGTACGCGTCGGTGGACGAGGAGCTGACCGGCTTCGAGAACCTCGTGATGATCGCCCGGTTGCTGGACTTCGGCCGCGCCGAGGCGAAGGCGCGGGCGCGGCGGCTGCTCGACCGGTTCCGGCTCACCGACGCGGGAGGCCGCGCCGTGAAGACGTACTCCGGCGGGATGCGCCGGCGGCTGGACCTGGCGGCGAGCCTGATCAACCACCCGGAGATCATTTTCCTGGACGAGCCGACGACCGGGCTGGACCCGCGGGCGCGCAACGAGGTCTGGGACACGGTCCGGGAGGTCGTCGCCGAGGGGGCGACGGTGCTGCTGACCACGCAGTACCTGGAGGAGGCCGACGCGCTCGCCGACCGGATCGCGGTGTTCGACCAGGGGCGGGTCATCGCGGAGGGCACCTCCGACGATCTGAAGGGGCGGATCGGGCGGCGGACGCTGGTGGTCCGGGCGGCCGAGCCGTTCCGCTCGGCGCAGCTCGCCGCGATCGTGGCGGAGCTGACCGGGGAGCGTCCGGAGGTCCAGGAGGCCGCGGGACTGGTCACGGCGCCCGTGCACGATCCGCGCCTGCTGTCGGCCCTGGTGCGGCGGCTGGACGAGGCGTCCATCGTGGCGGCCGAGCTGGCGCTGCGGATGCCGAGCCTCGACGAGGTGTTCCTCACACTGACGGGCCACCACGCCGAAGAACCCACCCCCGAACTCGTTCCCGAGGGAGCCTGACATGACCGCCATCACCGTTGACAGCCGTCCGTCCGCCGCGGAGCCGCCCGCGCGCATCAGCATGAGGAGGACGTTGCGGCACGGCCTGACTCTGGCGTGGCGCAACGTCGCCCAGTTGAAGCACTCGCCCGAGAAGCTGCTGGACACGACGCTGATGCCGATCGTGTTCCTGCTGCTGTTCCTGTACGTGTTCGGCGGCGCGGTGGCCGGCGACACGCATTCGTACCTGCAGCAGCTGCTTCCGGGTCTCGTCGCGCAGATGGCGATGTTCGCCACGATGGGGCTCGGGACGGCGCTGAACGAGGACATCCACAAGGGCGTGTTCGACCGGTTCCGGAGCCTTCCGATCGCTCGTTCGGCACCGCTGCTCGGGACCGTCCTCGGGGACACGGTCCGGTTCATCACCGTGATGACGGTGCTCGTGGCCTTCGGGTCGGTGCTCGGTTTCCGGTTCCACACCGATCCTCTGTCGGTGCTCGCGGCGTTCGCACTGGCCTACGTGTTCTACCTGGCCGTCTGCTGGATCTCCGTGCTCGTCGGGCTGGTCGCGCCGACACCGGAGACGGTGCAGGGGCTCGCGTTCATCTGGGTGATGCCCCTGACGTTCGGCAGCAGCATCCTCGTGCCGGACACGTCCACGATGCCGGGCTGGCTGGAGGCGTGGACGAAGGTCAACCCGATCACGCACCTGGCGGAGTCGGTGCGCGCACTGACCGTCGGCGGCCCCATCGGCAACCACGCCTGGTACACGCTCGCGTGGGCGGCGGGGATCGTCGTCGTCACGTTCCCGCTGGCCATGCGCATGTACTCGCGGAGGGCCTGACGTCCGGCCTCACATCGCAACGCGCGTCGCCCCGGAGAGTCCGTCTCCGGGGCGACGCGCCTTTCCGGCACCGCATGAACCGTCCAGTGAGCGCATGCGCTCAGATCGAGGTGACCAGCCCGTCCGACTGGGCGAAGACGTCTTCCCGGGTGACCCGCTGCCCGCGCTCGTACGCGGCGGTGAACGCCTCCTCGCCGAGGTGGCCGCGGACGAGCGACAGCGTCCGGCCGACCTCGTAGTTCGCCGCGTCAAGGTAGCCGCGCAGGTTGTGCGCCGTGCCCAGCAGTTCGGCGGCGCGCACGTGCTTCCCACGCGCGGCGGCGTAGGCGGCCACGCCCTCGACGACTTCCGCCACGGTCGGGTTTCCCAGCAGCACGTCGTTCCGCAGATCGTTCAGCGCCCGGACGTGCCAGCTCTTCGCGGCCTCCAGGTCGCCGTCCTCCTCCGCCAGGCAGCCGAGGCGGCTGTGCGCCTTGCGGACGGCCTGCGCGAAGTCCGGACGGTGCCCGCGCGTCTGGACCCACGCGCACGCGCGGTCGGCGTGAAGGCGCGCGGCCCCGCGGTCGCCCTCCTGCAAGGCGAGCTCGCACAGCAGGAGGGACGAGCTCGCGGCTTCGGCGAACTCGCCGACCCGCTCGGCCTGCGCCACGGCCTGTTCGAGGTCGGCGTGGGCGCGCGCGACATCACCCCGCCGGGCGCGCACCCGTGCGAGCTGGGCGAGCAGTGTGGCGCCCTGCTCGGGACTGACTCCGCCCGTGGCGTAGCCGTACGCCTCCTCGCCGAGGCGAACCGCCTCCGCCAGGTCGCCGCGCGCCACGGCGGTCTGCATCATGCCGCTCAGCGCGACGATCATTCCGAACCTGTCGCCGAGCTCGCGGAACCGCGCGTAGCCGTCGGCGGCGTACTCGGCGGCGTCGTCGATCTGGCCGGTGTTGATGCCCATGTGCCCGAGGATGACGCGGACGACGGCCCGTACCCACGGGTCGGCGTGCTCCCGGATGCGGTGGAGGCTGCGCCGGATCTCCTCGACGTCGCCGCCGAACATGCCGGCCCCCGTTTCGGCGAGCGCGAGCACGGGGTGCGCGGGCGACGCGGGGACGACGCTCAGGGTGCGCTTCACCGCCGCCTGCATCGACTCCCTCGTCGGCCCGGCCGCATCGGTCAGCTCGGTCACGAGGGTGGCGAAGACGACGCACAACGCGTACGCCTCCTCCAGGCCGGGGGGTGCGGCGTCGCCCGCCATCTCGCGGACGACGACCGTCCAGCCGCCCGACTCCCGCTCCATGTCGCGCAGGATCCAGAACCACACCAGCCCGGCCACGAGCCGCAGGGCCGACTCGACGTCGCCGGCCTCGGTGACGTGCCGGAACACGACGGTGAAGTTCTCGCGTTCGGCGACCAGCCGGGCGGACCAGACCAGCTGGTCGCGCCGGCGCAGCTCCGGCTCGGCGCGCTCGGCGAACTCGACCATGTAGGCGGCGTGCGCGTCGCGGACGCGGCGGGTCTCGCCGGCCTCCTCCAGCCGCTCCCCCGCGTAGACCCGGACGGTCTCCAGCAGCCGGTAGCGGACCTCGGCGTCACCGTCGGCGATCACCAGCGACTTGTCGATGAGCGCGGCGATCACGTCGATGACGTCCTGCGGGTCGGGGGCGTCCGGCGCGTCGAGGCCGCACACACGGACGGCGGCGTCCGGCGTGGCGCCGCCGGCGAACACGGAGAGGCGGCGCAGGACGGCGCGCTCCTCCTCGTCCAGCAGATCCCAGCTCCAGTCGACGACGGCGCGCAGGGTCCGGTGCCGGGGCAGGGCGGTGCGGCTGCCGCCGGTCAGCAGCCGGAACCGGTCGCCGAGGCGGGCCGCGACCTGGCCGGGGGTGAGGGAGCGCAGCCGGGCGGCGGCCAGCTCGATCGCGAGCGGGATGCCGTCGAGCGCGCGGCAGATCGCGACCACGTCGGCGACGCTGACGGCGTCGACGGCGAAGCCGGGGCGGACGGCGGCGGCGCGGTCGGCGAACAGCCGGACCGAGGCGTAGCCGAGGGCGTCGGCCGGGTCGGCGGCGTCCTCGGCCGGCAGCGGGAGGGACGGCACCGGGCACAGCGACTCGCCGGTGATGCCGAGCGGTTCGCGGCTGGTGGCGAGGACGCGCACGCCGTCGGCGTGCGCGACGACGTGGTCGACGAGCCGCGCGACGGCGTCGATGAGGTGCTCGCAGTTGTCGAGGACGAGCACGGTCCGCTTGGCGGCGAGGAAGTCGGTGAGCCGTTCGAGGGGCCGCACCGCCACGCGGGTCTCGGCGGGGCGGACGGTCTCGGGGACCGCGAGCGCCGACAGCACCGCATGCACGACGTCGCCCGGGTCGCTGACCGGGGCGAGCGGGACGAACCACACGCCGTCCGGCATCTCGTCGACGAGCGCGGCGGCGCTCTCCCCCGCCAGCCGCGTCTTGCCGGCGCCGCCGGGGCCGGTGAGGGTGACCAGGCGGGTCTCGCGAAGGAGCTTGCCGACCCGCTGCGACTCCTCCTCCCGGCCGACGAAGCTGGTGAGCTGAGCGGGCAGGTTGGTGCGCGCGGGCCGCGGGACGGCGGGCGCGGGCTCGGGCTCGGGCGGCGGGGCCGTCGCCTCGCGCCGGAGGATCGACAGGTGGACGGCGGCCAGCTCCGGGGACGGGTCGACGCCGAGCCGTTCGGCGAGGGCGCGCCGCGTCTCCTCGTACACCTCCAGGGCGTCGGCCTGGCGTCCCGCCGCGTACAGGGCGCGCATCAACTGGCCCCGCAGCCGCTCGCGCAGCGGGTGCGCGGCGGCGAGGGGCTCCAGTTCGGCGGCGGGCGGGACGGGCAGCCCGGCGGCGATCTCGGCGTCGACGCGGTCCTCCACGGCGGCGAGCCGCAGTTCCTCCAGCCGCGCGATGGTCGGGTGGGCGAAATCGCTGTCGGCGACGTCGGCGAGGGCGGGTCCGCGCCAGAGGGCGAGCGCCGCGCGCAGGCCCTCGGCCCGCGCCACGGGGTCCTGCTCCGCGCGGGCGGCGGCGACGCCGCGCTCGAACGCGACCGCGTCGATCTCGGCGGGGTCGATGCCGAGCCGGTAGCCGGCCGGGCCGTGCTCGACCATGTCGCGCCCGGCGACGCCGCGCAGCCGGGACACGAGCGCCTGGAGCGCGTTCCCGCCGGGCGGGGCGCCCTCCCACAGGTCGTCGAGCAGCCGCTCGGCCGACACGGGGCGGCCGGCCTCCGCCGCCAGCCGCACGAGGAGCGCCCGCAGCCTGCGGCCCGCGACCTCGACGGGCCGCGCCGCCCCGTCCCGCACGTCGAGCGGTCCCAGGATGCCGATGCGCACGATGGCCCCCTTCCCGGGTGCCATTGTCCCCGATGTGTGGATCCCGCGAGCCGGGTACGGATTCCCTATGCCCAGAGCACAGATCAAGGACGAGAAGAAGTACCAGAAGCTCCGCGACAAGGGCGAGAGCAAGGAGAAGGCGGCGCGGATCGCCAACGCCTCCGCGGGCCAGGGCGAGAAGAAGGTCGGCCGCAAGGGCGGCAAGAGCCCCTCCTACGACGACTGGACCAAGGACGACCTCCTCAAGCGCGCCCGCGAGATCGGCATCGAGGGCCGCTCCTCGATGAACAAGTCGGAGCTGGTCAAGGCGCTGCGCGACCACTAGAGACCCCGCCGAGGACGGCGAGCCGTGCCGCTCGTCCCCCCGAAAGAAGGAGAGCCCATGAACGCGGTCGTCGACACCGCGCGCAAACAGAAGGAGGAGTACGCAGCCGGGGAGGACCGGCCGCTCGGCTCGTACCTCGGCACGCTCGCCGTCTACGCCCTCACCACGGGGACGCTGGCGCTGCTTGGGCGCCGCCTCCGCGACCGCACCCCGGCGATCGGCCTCGCCGACCTGGCCCTGATGACGATCACGACGCACAAGGCGTCCCGGTTGATCACCAAGGACCCGGTGACGAGCCCGCTGCGCGCCCCGTTCACCCGCTACTCGGGGACGGCCGGCCCGGCCGAACTGTCGGAGGAGGTGCGCGGCAAGGGGGTCCGGCACGCCGTGGGCGAGCTGATCACATGCCCGTTCTGCACCGCCCAGTGGGTGGCGACGGCATACGCGGCGGGGCTCGTGTTCGCCCCGGACGCGACCCGGCTCGCCGGCGCCACGATGACCGCGGTCGCCGGATCGGACTGGCTGCAGCTCGCCTACGCGCGGCTCCAGAAGTCCGCCGAGGGCTGACGTCCCAAGCACCACGTTTGTCACAGATACGGGGGGTACGGCCAACCCATGGATCTGGCATTCCTCAAAACGCTGTACCAACGGCCGGGACCGTACGCGTCGGTGTACGCCGACCTCACCCGGACCACCGAGGACGCGTCCAAGGCCGCTGAGCTGCGGTGGCGGGCGCTGCGCTCGGAGCTGGAGGCCCAGCACACGCCGGACGCCACGCTCCGCGCGATCGAGCAGACCATCCAGGACGACATGGCGCTGCGCCGCTCCGAAGGCATCGTGATCTTCGCGGCGGACGGCGAGGTCGTGCACAGCGACCGCCTGCCGGGCCCGCCCCGCGGCACGCGCGCCACTCTCGCCCCGCTCCCCGACGTCCTGCCCTACCTCGTCGAGCGCGGCGAGCGGTTCCCGCACCTGCTGGCGGTGGTCGACCGGCGCGGCGGCGCGATCGACTGCGTCACCGCCGACGGGAAGCGCGAGCGCATCGACGTGGACGGGGACGAGGACTACCCCATCCGCAAGGTCAAGGCGGGCGACTGGAACCAGTCCCGGTTCCAGCGCTCCTCGGAGAACGTCTGGAAGGTCAACGCCAAGAAGGTCGCCCACGAGATCGACCGGGCCGCGGAGCGCTGCGGCGCCGAGGCCGTCGTGATCGCCGGCGATACCCGCGCCCGGACGGCCGTCCTGGAGGAGGTCTCGGACCACGTCCTGGAGCACACCGTCGAGGCCGACAAGAACACCACGGTCGACGACCCGGATCTCGACGCCGAACTGCGCCGCCTCCTGCAGCTGAAGTCCACCGAGCGCATCATGACCGTGGCGGAGCGCTTCGACCGGGAACTCGCCAACGGCCAGCGCGCCGTCTCCGGACTGGATGCGACGACGGAGGCCGTGCGGCAGGCCCGGGTGGAGACGCTGCTGCTGGCGGACGAACCGGATTCGCAGGCCCGGCTGTGGGTCGGCCCCGACCCGTCCCAGGTCGCCACCACCGCCGAGGAGCTGCGCGAGGAGTTCGGCGTCGCCGACCCTCGCGAGGTCCGCGCCGATGCGGCCCTGGTGCGAGCGGCCGCCGCGACCGACGGCGAACTGGTCGTCCTGCCCACGAACGGCCAGGCCCCCACCCTGCACGTGGGCGCCGTCCTGCGCTTCACGGCCTGAGAAACGAAAAGGAGTGGCGCCCTCGGCGACCACTCCTGAATCGATCGTGGAGCTATGGGGATTCGAACCCCAGACCTCCTCCATGCCATGGAGGCGCGCTACCAACTGCGCCATAGCCCCTCGCGAGGAAAAGCTTAGTGCACGTTGGGAGCGGTTGGGACGCGCGGGCCGCGGAGGGTCGCCCCTCCGCGGCCGGCGCGCGGGTCAGGGCTTCTTCGAGGTGTAGACGTACCAGTGGTCGTTGACCGTCGGGACGTGGACGGTAAGGCTTTTGAGCCACTCGACCGAGCCGAGGGACGTGTCGCTTTCGACCTTCTTGCCGTTGTCGTCGGTGTACTCGGTGTGGACCTCGTTCGTGAACTGGTCCTTCTGATCCCTCTGCTGTTTCGCGATGGAGCACAGGGTCCGGCCGATGTCGGGCTGGTTCGGGAGCAGCTTGAAGGAGGACAGCACGTTGAGCGCCTCAGCGCAGTCGTCGACCTTGTTGGCCTCCGAGTCGGGCGGCGGAGCGGCCTGCGCGGGAGCGGACGCCGCCGCGACGGACGCTCCGGCGACCGCTGCGGCCAGCAGCATCCTCTTCCCGGTGAACCGGCTTCTCATGGGGTCAACCCTCATCTCGATCATGCATCGCCACGTGAGGGCCTTCCCGCATGATCAACACGGCGAAGCGCGGGCGGGGGAAAGGCAGCCGCCGCCATGGTGAAGGCTTTGCGTCAGCTCCACCCGAGGCGTTCGCCGACCTCGTCGGGCGCGTAGCCCCGCTGCCCCCCGTCTCCGATCCACACGATCCCGTCCGCCTGCGCAACGGTCCCGACGGCGTGCTCCTGCGGCATCCGCGGCTGAATGGCCAGCCGCACCTCGGCGCCCGGATCGAACCGGCGCAGCTCATCGATGAGGTCGGCCACGGTGACCTCCCGCGGAGCCCCCCTGCGGTGTCTTCCCATACCCCGCATGAAACCATCCCCCCGCCCCCAGCCAGAGCATCCGCAGCAGATCCCCACCACCCCGCACACACCCAAGGACCTCAACCGCAAGGGGGCGAGGGGCGAAGCCCCAAACACCCACACCCAACCCGCAGACGCCCAAGGACCTCAACCGGCAGGGGGCGAGGGGCGAAGCCCCAAACACCGAGAGCAAGCCGCACCAACCCGCAGATGCCCAAGAACCTGAGCCGGGAGGGGGCGTGGGGGCGGAGCCCCCACATCGGGGGTCTGGGGGTCGCCCCCCAGGCAGACATGAAGAAGGGAGTCCCGGCCCACGCTTTCCGTGGGCACGGTCCTCCCAACTCCGTTCGTGGAGCTATGGGGATTCGAACCCCAGACCTCCTCCATGCCATGGAGGCGCGCTACCAACTGCGCCATAGCCCCGCCGCCGCGTGGACGTTCATCCCGCGGCGCCCAGCCAGTGTATAGGACGGCCGGGACTGGTCTCGAATCGTTCGGGTCAGGTGCCGGCGTCGGGGCGGTCGTCGCTGAGGACGGGTTCGGGGAGGGTGCCGGCGTTGTGCTCGGCGAGGCGCCAGCCGCCGTTGCGCATCTCGGTGATGACGGACCAGCAGCAGTTGGACAGGCCGCCGAGGCGTTCCCAGGTCTCTTCGGGGAGGCCGAGGAGGTGGGACATGCCGAGGCGGAGGGCGGCGCCGTGGGAGGCGACGACGAGCTGGCCGGTGGGCTCCAGTTCGTCGAGGGCGCGTTCGAGCGCGGAGCCGACCCGTTTGGCGACCTGGGCGCTGGTCTCGCCGCCGGGCGGCTGCCAGGCGGCGTGCTCGGCGGGGTAGCGTTCGCGGATCTCGCGGGAGGTGAGGCCTTCCCAGGCGCCGCCGTCGCGTTCGATGAGGTCGCGGTCGTAGCCGACGGGCAGTCCGGTGACCTCGGCGAGGGCCTGGGCGGTGTCGGCGGCGCGGCGCAGCGGCGAGGAGAGCAGCGCGGTGGGGCGGAGGCCGGCGAGGAGGCGGGCGGCGCGCTGGGCCTGGGCGACGCCCGTCTCGTCGAGAGGGATGTCGGTCTTGCCCTGGAAGCGGCGCTCGACGTTCCACGCGGTCTGGCCGTGCCGCCAGAGGACGAGGCGGCGTCTGCCCGGTTCGCGGGCCGGGCGGGCGTCACTCACTCGGGCTCCCGACGGCGCGGGCGCGCTGGGCCTGGTGGGCGGTGACGCTCTCCGGCAGGTCGATGAGGGGGCAGTCTTTCCAGAGCCGTTCGAGGGCGTAGAACATTCGGTCTTCTTCGTGCTGGATGTGCACGATGATGTCGGCGTAGTCCAGCAGGACCCAGCGGCCCTCGCGCTCGCCCTCGCGGCGGACGGGCTTGGCCTCGGCCTCCTCGCGCAGGCGCTTCTCGACCTCGTCCACGATGGCGCGGACCTGGCGGTCGTTGGGGGCCGAGCAGAGCAGGAACGCGTCGGTGATGACGAGCTGCTCGCTCACGTCGTAGGCAAGAATGTCGTCGGCCAGCTTGTCGCCCGCCGCCTCGGCGGCGATCCGGACGAGCTGCGCCGCCCTCTCGGATGCGGTCACGATGCGCTCGCGATCCTCCCTGTAGGGGTCGTCTCCGCTCCCACCTTCTCATGTGCGGCGGACGATCGACCTCTTTGTCGTTGTTCGACCGCAATGGCGGATGCGGCCCCGTTCCCCCTCCAGAATATGTGGCCGCGGCGCCCCGTCAGGCGGCGGCGCGGTAGAGCCCCCGCTTGTTGATGTACTGGACGATCCCGTCCGGGACGAGGTACCAGATGGGTTCGCCGCTGCCGACGCGTTCGCGGCACTCGGTGGAGGAGATCGACAGGGCGGGCACCTCCATGAGGGAGACGCGCCCGTCGGGCAGCCCGGGGTCGGCGAGCCGGTGGCCGGGGCGGGTGACGCCGATGAAGTGGGCGAGCTCGAAGAGCTCGTCGGTGTCGTGCCAGGTGAGCATCTTCTCCAGCGCGTCCGCGCCGGTGATGAAGAACAGGTCGGCGTCCGGGCCCTGGATCTCGCGCATGTCGCGGAGCGTGTCGACGGTGTAGGTGGCGCCGGGCCGGTCGATGTCGACGCGGCTGACGGAGAAGCGCGGGTTGGACGCGGTGGCGATCACGGCCATGAGGTAGCGGTCCTCCGCGGCGGCGACCTTGCTCCCCTCCTTGTGGGCCGAGATGCCGGTGGGCACGAACACGACCTCGTCCAGGGAGAAGAAGTGCGCGACCTCGCTGGCGGCCACGAGGTGCCCGTGGTGGATCGGGTCGAACGTGCCGCCCATGATCCCCATGCGCCGCTTTTGCGTCATAGCGACGACAATAGCCAGCCGGTCCGCGTCCGGAACCTCCGCCCCCGGCGGCTCAGGCCAGGCCGGGCAGCGGCGGGTCGCCGTCCTCCCAGGTCACGACGCGGACGGCCTTGCCCACCTCCACCCTCGGCACGGTCCCTTCGGGCAGGACCGCGACCTCGGCGGTGAGGCCGAGCGTCTCGTACAGGGCGTGGACGAGCGCGGCCCGCGGGTCGCCGGAGAGGGCCTCGCAGGCGACGAGGAGCCGCGCGGTGGGGCTGCGCCGGTCCACGACGAGCTGGTAGTGCGGCCGGACGAGCCCGGAGCCGAGCAGGACCCGCTCGACCTCGCTCGGGTACACGTTCACGCCCCGGACGACGATCATGTCGTCGGCGCGACCGATGATCTTGCTCATCCGCACCAGGGTCCGTCCGCAGGCGCACTCGCCGCGGGTGAGGGACGCGATGTCGCCCGTCCGGTACCGCAGCAGCGGCAGCGCCTGCTTGGTCGGCGTGGTGAACACGAGCTCGCCCGGAACGCCGTCCTCGACGGGGACGCCGGTGGCGGGGTCGACGGCCTCCACGACGAAGTGGTCCTCGTTGACGTGGAGGCCGTCCTGCTCCAGGCATTCCGTGGCCACCCCGGGCCCGATGATCTCCGACAGCCCGTAGACGTCCATCGCCTTGATCGGCAGGACGTTCTCGATGGCCGTGCGCAGCTCCTCCGACCACGGCTCCGCGCCGAAGAGCCCGGCCTTGAGCGACGTCGGCTCGACCCCCGCCTCGGCGACGGCCTCCCCCAGCCGCAGCGCGTACGCGGGGGTGCAGGTGAGGATGTCGGGACGGAGGTCGGCGAGCATGCGCACCTGCCGGTCGGTCATGCCGCCCGACATCGGCACCACGGTCGCGCCGAGCGCCACGGCCCCCTGGTGGATGCCGATCCCGCCGGTGAACAGCCCGTACCCGTAGGCGTTGTGGACGATGCTGCCCGGCGACGCCCCCGCGCACGACAGGGAGCGCGCGCACATCGCCGCCCACAGGTCGAGGTCGGCCTTGGTGTAGGCGACGAGCGTCGGGCGTCCCCGCGTCCCGCTGGACCCGTGCACGGCGGCGACCTGGTCGCGCGGCACGGCGAGCATCCCGAACGGGTAGTGGTCCCAGAGGTCCTGCTTGGTGGTGAACGGAAGGTCCCGGAGCCCCGCGAGCGTCACGTCGGCCCCGCGCCCGACCCCGGCCTCCTTGAGCCGCCGCCCCTGCACGCCGCCGGCCGCCAGGAGCCGGTCGACCAGCCCCCACACCCGGTGCCGCTGCAGCGCGGCGCGCTCGTCGAGGGACATCGCCTCGGCCTTCGGGTCGAACATGGCTGCCTCCCGGGCGCGGCCAGAGCCGGACGCGGCTCCCGCGGCGGGGAACCCTGCGGCAAGGTGGATCGTCGGAACTACCATGCCAGACTTGGCTTATCCCCCGTTGAGAGGAATTTCCCGCTTCGACGCCGATCGCCCGCTCGGGAAGAAGACTCCCCTTGAGGTCTGACATCGGCTCCACGGGCGTTTCACCTCTCCGCCAGCCCGGCGGCGAGGATGTTGCGGGCCGCGTTGACGTCCCGGTCGTGCACTGCTCCGCACGAGCACGTCCACGTGCGGACGCTCAGCGGCAGGGCCTGCCGGACCACCCCGCACTCCGAGCAGCGCTTGGACGACGGGAACCAGCGGTCGATGACCACGAAGTCACGTCCATACGCGGCGCACTTGTACTCCAGCATGAACCGCATCTCGCGCCAGGCCGCATCCGTGATCGCGCGTGCGAGGCGGTGGTTGCGGACCATGCCGGCCACGTTGAGGTCCTCGATGACGACCGCTTGGTGCTCGCGGACGAGACGAGTCGTGAGCTTGTGCAGGTAGTCGCGCCGCCGGTCGGCGATCCTGGCGTGGACGCGGGCGAGCCTGTGCCGGGCCTCGGCGCGGCGGGCCGATCCCGGCTCTCTCCGCGACAGCACGCGTTGCGCCTTGAGAAGCCTCCGCCGATCAGAGCGTTCATGGCGGGGATTGCCCACTTTCTCCCCTGCGGACGTGGTGACCAGGGCCGTGATGCCAACGTCCAATCCGACCGCCTTATCCGTCGGCTCCAGGGGTTCGACGGCAACCTGGCACAGGAGGGACACGAACCAGCGGCCCGCCGCGTCACGCGACACCGTCACGGTGGAGGGCTCCGCCCCTTCCGGCAGCGGCCGCGACCAGACGATGCGGAGCGGCTCCTTCAACTTCGCCAAGGACAGGCGGCCATCGGCATAGGTGAAGGCCGATCGGGTGTATTCGGCGGACGCACGCGAGCGCTTGCGCGACTTGAACCGCGGATGTCCCGCCCGCTTGGCGAAATAGTTGAGAAAGGCCGTCTGAAGATGCCGCAGGGCCTGCTGCAGAGGCACGCAGGAGACTTCGTTCAGGAACGAGAGATCACCCTCCCGTTTCCAGGCCGTCAGTGCCGCGGACGACTCCTTGTAGGTCATGGGCCGACCGTCCCGGTGGGCCCGCATGCGCGCTTCCAAGGCCATGTTGTAGACCAGACGGACACAACCGAAGGTTCGGCTCAGGTGCTCGACCTGTTCCAAGGTCGGGTAGAAGCGGTACCGGAAGGACCGACGGACACAGTGCGTCACAGCGCCGACACTATTCGAACATGTCGGCGAAGGCCGGGGATTAGCGCGGTTCCGCGGCCCCGGACTTTCCGGGGCCGCGGCGCCGGCTCACACCAGCCCGTTGACAAGGCTCTGAACCCTCCAGGAGGTCGGACATGACGGAGAACACACCGGATCGAGCACGTACGCGGTTCCCGGGGATCAGTTCCCGGGCCTACGAACACCCGGCGGACCGTTCGGCGCTCGTCGCGCTGCGCTCGCTCTCCGGGTTCGACGTCGTGCTGCGCAAACTGTCGGGGCTGGTCAACGAGCGGTCGCTGCGGCTGATGTTCCTCGGCGGGACGGTGCGCGTCGGGGAGGACCAGTTCCGCCACATCTACGACATGGTCCGGGACGCGTCCTACATCCTGGACATGCCGGAGGTCCCCGAGCTCTACGTGCGGCAGGACCCGACGCCGAACGCGATGGCGCTCGGGTCCGACCATCCGTTCATCGTGCTGAACACCGGCCTGATCGACCTGCTGGACGAGGAGGAGCTGCGCTTCGTCGTCGGGCACGAGGTCGGGCACATCCTGTCCGGCCACGCGGTGTACCAGACGATGATGCAGATCCTGCTGCAGCTCGGGGCGCGGCTCGCGTGGCTGCCGCTCGGCAACGTCGGCATCGCGGCGATCATCATCGGGCTGCGGGAGTGGTTCCGGAAGGCGGAGCTGTCCTCGGACCGGGCCGGGCTGCTCGCCGGGCAGGACCTCGACGCGGCCAAGCGGGTGAACATGAAGCTCGCGGGCGGGACGCGGCTCGGCGAGATGAGCAGCGAGGCGTTCCTGCAGCAGGCGCGCGAGTACGACGCGGCCGGCGACGTGCGGGACGGGCTGCTGAAGTTCATGAACCTGCTCGGGCAGTCGCACCCGTTCGCGGTGATCCGGTTCGCCGAGATCGAGCAGTGGGCGCGCAGCGGCGAGTACGAGCGAATCCTGGCCGGGAACTACGCGCGCCGGGAGGACGACGGCAACGCGTCGGTCCGCGACGGGATCAAGGAGGCCGCGCAGTCGTACCGCGAGTCGTGGGAGCGGACGGCCGACCCGTTCGTGGGCAAGGTCCGCGACATGGCCGACGCCGCGGCGGGGGCCGCCGGCGGGCTGTTCGACCGGTTCACCCGGCGCGACAACGGACCCACGTCCGGCAACTGACCGGGCGCCGGGCCAGGGCCGCCGCGACACGGACGCGGCGGCCCTTCGCCGTTCTCAGAACGGGGCGGGGACCAGGAGTTCGACGTTGCGGTCGGCGGCCTCGCCGCGGCGGTTCTCGTCGCGGTCCTGCCAGTCGTTGCCCGACAGTTCGCGGGACAGCGACGCCAGCCTGACCGGGTCGGTGAGGCGGCCGCCGTAGGAGGCGGGCCCGGCGGAGTCGAGGACCGTCGCGAACACCGAGAGGGTGCCGTCGCCGTTGTCGGCCAGCTCGACGATGCGGCTCTGCTGCGGGAAGTCGATGTGCGCGGCCGTGTTGACCTCCCAGAACCCCCCGCCGCCCTTGCGCGCGTGCGGGATGACCTGGTTGCGGTGCGTGTGCCCGTTCACCCACAGGACGACGTTCGGGTAGCGCAGCAGGAGCGCCTCGACCTCGTCGCCGAGGACGCGGTCGCCGCCGAGGGGGTTCTCCAGCGAGCCGATGGGGTGGTGGCTGAACAGGACGAACAGCCGGTCCTTCACCGCGTGCCTCACGACCGTGCCGTCCGGGGCGATGGAGCGGCTGCTGCCGGCCTTGAGCTGCGACTCCAGCCACGCGAACTGCTTCCGGTCGAGCGAGCCCTCGGAGTAGCCGTTGGGGTTGACGGTGTCGAGGACGAGGCCGCGCACGACGCCCTTGTCGAAGGCGTAGTAGGCCGTTCCGTCGCGGAGGTTGGCGAGGGTGAAGCCGTGGCCGCGCAGGGACGCGGTCGTCTTGAAGTGCTCGGCGACGACCTCGGCGCGCGACAGCATGCGGCGGTCCGGGTCGGGGGTCACCGGGCGGAACAGGCCTCCTGCGCCGCCCTGCTCGCGGCTGAGGCGGACGAGTTCGGCGGCGTCGCCCCCGCTCATCATCCGGGCGAGGCGCTCGGCCTGGCCGGGGTCCGCCGGAGCGCCGATCTTGATGCCGCCGGTGGCGAGGCCGGAGACCAGCGGGTTGACCGGCAGGTTGCCCTGGACGAGCCCGTCGTGGTTGCCGAACGCGGCCAGCCACGGCGCGTCGAGGCCGGTCGCCTGGAACGGGCGGCGCGCGGCGTCGATCAGGCCGTGCACGCGCGGGAAGCCGTACCTGGTGCTCGGCAGGTCGGCCTCGGCGCCGGGCGGCGGGCCCTCCGGGTGCCAGAACGAGCGGTCGTAGGACGCCCAGTCCATGACGCCCTCGTAGCGGTTCGGGTCGCCGGAGTCGGGGCGGATGCGCCCGCCGTCCAGCAGGTCGATGATCCAGCGGAGTTCGTTGTACTGGACGTTGTCCGCGGCGTCGCCGGTGTTGATGGTGAAGGCGAGGCCGAGCCCGGTCGCCGGTCCGCGCCCGACCCGGTTCACCGCCCGCACCATGGCCTCGGCGACCTGCGTGGACAGGATCTCCTGCGGCCGGTAGGCGCCCTCGACCGGCAGGACGTCCAGGCCGTCCTTGAGCCGGTCGACGAACTCGACGCGGGCCGGGGACTGCGCGTCGACGATGTGGACGTCGGTGAGATGGCCGAACGCCAGGATGCCGCGGCGGGCGGCGGCCCGGCGCGCGGAGGCGGCGCCGCCGAGGTCGCGGCGCAGCAGGTGCGGCTCACCCGGACCGGTGATCACCTTGCGGTACCCGCCCGCGCCCGCGGCGCCGAGCAGGTAGGTCCCCCCGCCGGCACCACCCTCGACCGGACCTACCAGTTGCATGAACCGGCCTTCCTGTCGGGTCCGGTTCGGCAACTTACAGCACAGGCAATGTCACGGAAAGTGACATATTGC
>NZ_JBFARL010000174.1:0-16263 GCF_040674655.1 Actinomadura sp. NPDC049753
GCCGGAGGGGGCCGAGGAGCGGTGCCCGAGGGGAAACGAGGGGCGAAGCCCGAGGGGGGTCTAGGGGCGGAGCCCCAGGGGCGGGCGGGTGGGGGAGGCGGAGGAACGGGGGGATCCGGGGGGTCGCCCCCCCGGGCGAAATGCGAAGGGTCCCCTTGGGGGAAGCCGCAAAGCGGCGACCAAGAGGACCCTAGGACCAGTAGCGGGGGCAGGATTTGAACCTGCGACCTCTGGGTTATGAGCCCAGCGAGCTACCGAACTGCTCCACCCCGCGGTGATGTCTTAACTGTATGGGGTGGGGGGTGGTTAGGCAAACGGGTTGGGGTGGGGGGCTTGGAGGGCGGCGGTGAGCATGGCGGTGAGGTCGGTGGTGAAGGTGTCGTGTTCGGGGGCGGGTGGGGGTGTTCGGGGGTGGTGGGTGCGGGTGGCGCGGTCGGCTAGGGCGGCGGTGAGGAAGGCGATGAAGAGGGAGATGCGTTCGAGGGCGAGGGGTTCGGGGAGGGTGGCGCGGCAGGCGGTTTCGAGGATGTGGAGTTGGTGTTGGAGGGCGGTGTCGTGGAGGAGGGGTGGGGTTTGGTGGTCGCGGATTCCGGCGCGTCCGGCGAGTTGGGCGGTGATGCGGAGGAAGTCGCGGCCGTGGGGGGTGCGGAGTTCGTCGGCTGTGGGGCGGACGATGGCGTCGACGATGGTGTGGGGGTCGTCGGGGTGGAGGGTGGGGAGGGTGGCGGCGCGGGCGGGTTCCATGCGGGTGATGCCGGCGCGGAGGATGGCGTTGAGGAGGCCGTCGCGGGAGCCGAAGTGGTAGGTGACGGCGGAGTCGTTGGCTTGTCCGGCGAGGGCGACGATGTCGCGGGTGCGGGTGGCGTCGATGCCGTGGGCGGCGAAGAGGTGGGCGCCGGCGTGGATGAGGGCGTCGCGGGTGGCTCTTGCGTCCTTCGGCACGCCGGTGATACTAACAGGGGGCGTTAATAACGGCGCCTGTTATAACCGGAGGCGGGCATGGCGGACGTCTACGATCCCTTCGATGCCGGCTTCCAGGCCGATCCCTATCCGGCCTACCGGCGGCTCCGGGACGAGGAGCCGGTGCACCGCCACGGGGAGCCGCCGTTCTGGGCGCTGTCGCGGTTCGAGGACGTCTGGGCGGCGACGCGGGACTCGGAGGCGTTCTCGTCGGCGCAGGGCCTGACGTTCCATCCGGACGAGATCGGCACGCTGGGTCTGGCCCCGACGATCGTGATGCTGGATCCGCCGCGGCACACGGTGCTGCGGCGCCTGATCAGTCACGGGTTCACGCCGCGCCGGACGGCGGCGCTCGAAGGCATGCTCCGCGGGTTCGTCCGGTCCCGGATCGCGGTGATGGAGCGCAGGGCCGCCGACGGCGAGACGCCCGACCTGCACCGGGACTTCTCCTCGCCGCTGCCGACGTTCGCGCTGGCGCACCTGCTCGGCGTCCCGGAGGCCGACCGCGCGAGGTTCGATCCGTGGGTATCCGCCCTCACGACCTTGCAGGACGAGGGGTTCGGCCTGCACTCGGCGCGGGAGGGGGCGGTGAACGCGGTGGCGGAGATGTTCGGCTACTTCAGCGACGTGATCGCCGCGCGCCGCGCCGACCCGTCCGACGACCTGGTCAGCGCGCTGGTGGCCGCGGAGGCGGACGGGGAGCGCCTCACCGACTGGGACGTCCTCGGGTTCTGCTTCGTCATGGTTGCGGGCGGCAACGACACGACCGGGAACCTGATCTCGCACGGCGTGGCGCTGCTGGACGGCGCCCACGCGCAGCGTGAGCGCCTGGCGGCCGACCCGTCGCTGATACCGAACGCGCTGATGGAGTTCCTGCGCCTGGAGAGCTCCGTGCAGGCGCTGGCCCGGACGACCACGCGCCCGATGACGCTCCACGGGACGCGGATCCCGGAGGGCGAGAAGGTGATGATGCTGTTGGGGTCGGCGAACCGGGACGAGCGCGAGTTCGGCCCGTCGGCCGACGAGCTTGACGTCACCCGTGAGATTCGGCGCCACCTGGGTTTCTCCAGCGGCGTGCACTTCTGCATCGGGTCGCACCTGGCGAAGCTCCAGGCCCGTGTCGCGTTGGAGGAGCTTCTCCAGGCCCACCCCCATATCGGAGTGGACCTGGAGAACGCCGTGCGCATCCAGTCCCCCTTCACCCGCGGCTGGGTCTCGCTTCCGGCGACGGGTGTCGAGGGGCGGCTGCGGGCCTCATGAAGGCGGCCTCCGTCAGAGAGGAGCGAAGGCACCGTTCTCCTGGCAGGCCGAGACGGTCGCGGTGTCGACGTCGTAGTACCAGAGGTGCATGCGCAGGCGTCTGGCGCGCAGACTCTTGGTCACCGCCGGGTAGCGGCGCAGTTTGTCCGCCTGGGCGAGCAGATGCTGGTGGCCGGGGTCCGCGTCGGGGGTGTTCAGGCGGCGCCAGTGGTGGGTCTGGAGCAGCCACAGCCACATCGTCGGCGCCGTCCGCGGGGCCTGTGACCGGGTCCGCGCCTGGACGGCGCCGCACTGGGTGTGGCCGCAGAGGATCAGGTCGGTGACGCGCAGCACGTTGACGGCGTACTCCACTGTCGCGGCCTCGGCGGTGAGCCGTCCGATCCGGTGCGGCGGGATGACGTTGCCGGCGGTGCGGAGTTCGAACAGTTCTCCCGGCCGGGCGCCGGTCAGCTCGGTCGGCACGAGCCGGGCGTCGGAGCAGGCGATGAACATCGCCCGCGGCGCCGGGGCCGGCGCGCCGCCGGTCCGGTGGCCGCCCTGGCGCTGCGGGGCGAGGCGGGCATGGTCGATCAGGGGTTGCATGGGGGAGCGGATCCTTCGCTTCGGGTGACGAACCGGACGGGGCCGTGTGCGGGCACGCGGAGCTCGCACGCGTTCGACCGCGCGCCTGTCCACGTGGGCGTCCGGTTCTAGCAGCGCAGGATCTGCGATCGGTTGCGGAGCGGCACCGCCGGGCCCCCGGCCGCCGGGGGCCTGCCGGTGCCGGCCGCCGGGCGTCGGGCCACGGCGGTCACCGTGGGGGCGGTCCAGCTCGGCGGGAAGTGCGCGGCACCTCCGAAGTAGGTGCCGTGGCCGGCCTCGCAGTGTTCGAAGGACGGCTGGAGGAGGGCGTCCGCGTCATGGGCGGGCGACGTCGCGCAGGACACGGCGGCGGCCGGGCGGTCGGTGCCGGCGATGTACGCGGCGCTGCCGCGATGGCCGCTGGAGTGGCTCACCCCGTGCAGCAGCAGCACCAGGGGGATGGCCGCCAGCACCCACGCGCGCATCACCCGCGCACGCGGCCGGCCTGCCCTGGTCGCACGGTTCCCCACACCGCAAAGATTACTCAAAGTAATGATCAGATACTAGCTGTGATGGGCGAGGGGATCCTGCCCCCGTCACGCAGGCGGGGCCCCCCCCCCCCCCGCGGGGGCCCCCCCCCCCCCCGGGGGGGCCCCCCCCGCCGAGGCCTGGAGGAACCGCCTACCCCATGTGCGGGTACCGGTAGTCGGTCGGCGGGACGAACGTCTCCTTGATCGAGCGGGGGGACGTCCAGCGCAGCAGGTTGAGGACCGAACCGGCCTTGTCGTTGGTGCCGGAGGCCCGGGCGCCGCCGAACGGCTGCTGCCCGACGACGGCGCCGGTGGGCTTGTCGTTGATGTAGAAGTTGCCGGCGGCGTAGCGGAGCACCTCGGCGGTGTGCACCGCCGCGGCCCGGTCGGTGGCGATGACGGCGCCGGTCAGGGCGTAGTCGGCGACCGACTCCATCTGGGCGAGCATCTCGTCGTAGGCGTCGTCCTCGTACACGTGCACGCCGAGGACCGGCCCGAAGTACTCGGTCCGGAAGATCTCGTTCTCCGGGTCGCCGGACACGAGCACGGTGGGCCGGACGAAGTACCCGACGGAGTCGTCGCAGGTGCCGCCGGCCACGATCTCGACGTCCGGGTCGCCCTGGGCGCGCTCGATGGCGGCCTTGTTCTTGGCGAAGGCCCGCTCGTCGATGACGGCGCCCATGAAGTTGGACAGGTCGGCGACGTCGCCCATGGTGAGCCCGTCGACCTCGGCGGCCAGCTCCTCCTTGAACCCGTCCTCCCAGATGGAGCGGGGGATGTAGGCGCGGGACGCGGCGGAGCACTTCTGGCCCTGGTACTCGAAGGCGCCGCGGACGAGCGCCGTCTTCAGGACGGCCCGGTCGGCGGACGGGTGCGCGACGACGAAGTCCTTGCCGCCCGTCTCCCCCACGACCCGCGGGTAGCCGCGGTACTTCTCGATGTTGGCGCCGACGGTCTTCCACAGGTGCTGGAAGGTCGCGGTGGAGCCGGTGAAGTGGATCCCGGCGAGGTCGGGGTGCTGGAGCGCCACGTCCGAGACCGCGAGCCCGTCGCCGGTCACGAGGTTGATCACGCCCGGCGGGAGCCCGGCCTCCTCCAGCAGCCTCATGAGCAGCACGGCGGAGTACGTCTGCGTGGGGGACGGCTTCCACACCACGACGTTGCCCATCAGGGCGGGCGCGGTCGGCAGGTTCGCGGCGATCGCGGTGAAGTTGAACGGGGTGATCGCGTAGACGAACCCCTCCAGCGGCCGGTGGTCGGACCGGTTCCACACGCCGGGGCTGCTGATCGGCTGCTCGGCGAGGATCCGCCGGGCGAAGTGCACGTTGAAGCGCCAGAAGTCGACGAGCTCGCAGGGGCTGTCGATCTCCGCCTGCTGGACGGTCTTGGACTGCCCGAGCATGGTCGCGGCCAGCAGCGTCTCCCGCCACGGCCCGGCGAGCAGGTCGGCGGCCCGCAGGAAGATCGCGGCGCGGTCGTCGAAGGCCATCGACCGCCACGCGGGCGCGGCCTTGAGCGCCGCGGCTATCGCGTCCCGCGCGTCCTGCTCGGTGGCGGTGCCGAAGGTGCCGAGGACCGACGCGTGCCGGTGCGGCTGGACGACGGCGACCTTGGCGCCCGCCCCGAGGCGCCGCTCGCCCCCGATCGTCATCGGCAGGTCGATCGGGATCTCGGCGGTCAGCTCGGCGAGCTTCGCCTCCAGCCGGGCCCGCTCGGCGCTGCCGGGCGCATAGCCGCGCACCGGCTCGTTCGCCGGCGTCGGAACGTTGGTGACGGCGTCCATGGAAACTCCTTAGCGGGAGACGAACGAACGGAGGAAGAAGGCGAGGTTGGCGGGACGCTCGGCGAGCCGCCGCATGAAGTAGCCGTACCAGTCGGCCCCGTAGGGGACGTAGACGCGCATCCGGTGGGCCTCGGCGAGCCGCCGCTGCTCGGCGGCCCGGATGCCGTAGAGCATCTGGAACTCGTAGGAGGAGGGCGACCGCTCGGCGGCCAGGGTGAGCGCGATCTCGATGAGGCGCGGGTCGTGGCTGGCGACCATCGGGTACCCGTCGCCCCGCATGAGCCGCCGCAGCGCCCGCACGTACGCCCGGTCCACCTCGTGCCCGCTCTGGAACGCGACCGAGGCGGGCTCGGCGTAGGCGCCCTTGACCAGCCGCACGCGCGACCCCTCGCCCACGAGGTCCCGCAGGTCGCCCTCGGTGCGCCGCAGCATCGCCTGGACGGCGACCCCCACCCATGGGAAGTCGACCCGCAGCTTCCCGAGGATCTCCAGCGTGGAGTCCACGGTCGTGTGGTCCTCCATGTCGAGGGTGACGGTCATGCCGACCCGCCCCGCCGCGGAGCAGATCTCCCGCGCGTGGTCGAGCGCGAGGTCGCCGGGCAGCGCCTGCCCGAGCGCGGACAGCTTCACCGAGGCGTCGGAGCCCCCGGCGAGCCCGTGCTCGTCGAACGCCTCGAACAGGCGCAGGTACGCGTCCCGGGTGGCCCGCGCCTGGACGGGTTCACGGGTGTCCTCCCCCAGGTGGTCGAGGGTGACCTCCAGCCCGCCGTCCCGCAGTTCCCGCACGGCCTCAAGGGCGGCGTCGAGATCGTCCCCGGCGACGAACCGGTCGACGACTCCCCTGGTCAACGGCACGGAGGTGATGACATCGCGCATCCGTCCGCTGCGCGCGGCGGCGAGAAGAAGCGGGCTGAGCATGGAACCCTCCAACGTCAAGGAACACCTCGCACGTTAGGAGCACCGCCGCGCAGCCCCTATAGTCAAACGCCACTTTCAGGGTGGCCCGTCCTCATACAGATGTACGAAGGAGCCGCGATGGCACTCGACCTCCAGGAAATCGTGGAGCAGGCCGCCGACCTCCTGGGCGCGCCCGCGACCCTGGAGGACCGCGACTTCCATCTCGTCGCCTACGCCGCGCACGGCGACACGATCGACCCCGTCCGGATGGACTCGATCCTGCACCGCCGCGCCACCGGGGCCGTCCGCGCCCGCTTCGAGCGCCACGGCATCGCCCGCGCCACGGGCCCGGTCCGGATCCCGGCCGACGCCGCGCTGGGCCAGCTCGCCCGCCTGTGCCTGCCCGTCCGCTGGAACAACGTCACCTACGGCTACCTGTGGCTGCTGGACGACCGGCAGCGCATCACCGACCCCCAGGCGGCCCGGGCCATGCCCCTGTGCGAGCGCGCCGGCCTCCTCATGGCCCGCCAGGCCCGCGAGCGCGACGACCTCGGCTGGAAGGTCGCCGACCTGCTGTCCACGCATCCCGACGTCCGGACCCAGGCGGCCGACGACCTCACCGACGCGGGGGCGGCCGACACGCCCCTCACGGTGGCGGTCCTGCGGACCCCGAGCCCCGAGCCCCTGAACCCGTGGCTGCTCCCCCACTCCGTCCTGGCGACGGTGTGGCAGCGCGACCACGTTCTGCTCCTCCCCGCGGGCAACGCCCCGGCGGCCCTGGCCCGCGCACGCCGCCTCCTGGAAGAGCGCAACGCCCCCGTCCAGACGGGCGTGTACTCGCCCTGCCCCACCTTGGACGACGTCCACGAGGGCTGGCTCAGAGCCCGCGTGGCGGCCCGCACCGCGGCCCCTGGCGAAACCCGCGACTGGACGTCCCTGGGCGTCCTGCGCCTACTCCGCACCGCGGGCGACGAGGCGCTGGCCCAGACGACCCAGACACCAGGAACCGAACGCCTTCTGCAGCACAGGGATCTCGCCGCGACAGCCCGCACCTACCTGGACCTGGCGGGCAACGTCCAGGAGACGGCGAAGACCCTGAACATCCACCGCCAGACCCTCTACCACCGCCTGCGCCGCATAGAGGAACTGACGTCCCTGACCCTCACTGACGGCCAAGACCGCCTGACCCTTCACCTGGCCCTGACCCTGGCCCCTCACCTGGCGTGAGGGAGAGGGCTCAGGCCTGCGCGAGTCCCGCGTGCCGTTCCCGCAGATCCCGCTTGAGGATCTTGCCGCTGGGGTTCTTGGGCAGCGCGTCCGCGAGCACGACGTACTTGGGACGCTTGTAGGAGGCGAGACGCTCACGAGCGTGGGCGTGGACGTCGTCCACGGTCAGAGCGGCGCCCGGCTTCGGCACGACCACCGCCGTGACGGCTTCGATCCAGTGCGGGTGGCTGATTCCGAAGACGGCGACCTCGGCCACGCCGTCCAGCTCGTAGACGGCCTCCTCGACCTCCCGGCTGGCGACGTTCTCGCCCCCGGTCTTGATCATGTCCTTCTTGCGGTCGACGACCGTCAGGTAGCCGTCCTCGGTCATGATCCCGAGGTCGCCGGAGTGGAACCATCCGCCCCGGAACGCCTCGGCGGTCTTCTCCTCGTCGCGGTAGTACCCGAGCGCGGCGTGGGGGCTGCGGTGGACGATCTCGCCGACCTCCCCGGCCCTCACCGGCTCGCCTTCGTCGTCGACGAGGACGGTCTCCACGTTGAGGGCCGCACGCCCCGCGCTCCCGGCCCGTTCGAGCTGCTCGTGCGGCTTGAGGATGGTGGCGAGCGGCGCCATCTCCGTCTGCCCGTAGAAGTTCCACAGCCGCACGTCCGGCAGCCGCCGCATCAGCTCCCGGAGCACCTCGACGGGCATGGGCGACGCCCCGTAGTAGCCCTTCCGCAGGCTCGACAGGTCGCGCCGCTCGAAGTCGGGGTGGCGCAGCAGCGAGATCCAGACGGTCGGCGGGCAGAAGAGCTTGGTGACCTTCTCCCGCTCGATCGTCTCCAGCAGCGCCGCGGGGTCGGGCCCCGGCAGGATGATGCTGGTGGCGCCCAGGTAGACGTCGACGGAGAAGAAGCAGTCGAGCTGCGCGCAGTGGTACATCGGCAGCGTGTGCGCCTCGACGTCGTCGGCGCTCATCTCGCCGTCGATCACGCAGCTCACGTACTGGCTGACGAGGGACCGGCTGGTCAGCACCACGCCCTTGGGCCGCGACTCGGTCCCCGACGTGTACATGATCCGCAGCGGGTCGTCGTCCTCGACCGGGACGTCCGGCGCCGTCACGGGCCCCTCGCGCCACCAGGCGTCGACGTCCTCCCACCCTTCGCCCGGCGCGGCGCCCGACAGGGGGATCCACCCGCGCACCCCGTCCTGGACGCCGGCCGCGGCGAGCGCCTTCTCCGCGGTCGCGGCGAGCGCGTCCTCCGCGATGATCCCGGACGCCCCCGAGTGCCCGAGGATGTAGGCGATCTCCTCGGCGTTCAGCATGAAGTTCACCGGGACGAGCACCACGCCGAGCTTGGCCGTGGCGAACACCGTCACCGCGTACTGCCAGCAGTTGTGGCTGAGCAGCGCCAGCCGGTCCCCCTTGCCGAGCCCCCGCGCCGCCAGCGCGTGCGCGGCCCGGTTCACCGCGGCGTCGAACTCCGCGTAGGTGACCCGCAGCTCCCCGCTGACGACGGCCAGCTTCCCAGGGTCCCGCCGCGCCGTCCGATGCAGCAGATCCCCCACCGAATGCCGCCGAGCCCGCCCCACAACAGACACAAGGCCACCTTCCCCAGAGCCCTCACCGACCCGAGAAACCCCAGGTGAGAGCGACAGGGCCAGATCATAACCACACGAACCCACATCCCCACCACCCCCGAAAGGGGGTCACAGGCGGTCGGGACGGGGAGTGCCCGCGCCACGGAGCAGGGTGTCCACGACGAGGGTCGCGAGGGTGCCGGTGTCATCCCCGTCCCGGTTCGCGGCCGCCTCGTGGATCAGCGCGTAGTAGACGCGGCGCGTCCAGGAGATGTCGACGTCGTCGCGGAAGACGCCCGCCTCCCGGGCGCGGCGGAACATGCGTTCGCACGTCTCCCGGACGTCGGCGTACACCTTCGCCACCTCGGGGTCGGCCGAGGACGCCTGGCTCATCGCGAACCCCCAGCCGACCTTGACGTCGAGGACGTTCGCAGTCGTCTGGTAGAGGGCGACCAGGGGCGGCGCCGTGTCCGGGTGAGCGGCGTCCACCGCGTCGGCGAACCGCTGGGCGGCCCACTCCGCGAGGGCCTGGATCAGCGCCTCGCGGGTGGCGAAGCGCCGGTGGACCGTGGTGCGGGCGACGCCCGCGGCCTCGGCGATCTGCTCCATCGTGGCCGCCGGATCGCGGCCGAGGGTGCGTTCGGCCGCCTCCAGGATCGCCGTCACGGTCCGCTCGGCGTCCGCGCGCATCGGCCGCCCGCCTCCGGACCTCGGCTGACGAGGGGTCTTCATACGCGAAAGCATACGGCAATGTCCCATCTCCCCAAGGACTTGCAACACGAATGTTGCAAGTTATAGCCTCAGCGCATCCGATACGACGCAAGTAGGAGAGGGCAACCCATGGAGTACACCCGGCTTGGCCGTAGCGGCCTCTCCGTGTCCCGGCTGGTTCTCGGCACCATGAACTTCGGCACGAGGACGTCCGAGGCGGACAGCCACGCGATCATGAACCGGGCGCACGAGCACGGGATCAACTTCTTCGACACCGCCGACATCTACGGCGGGGAGGACGGCGCGGGCCGCACCGAGCAGATCATCGGCCGGTGGTTCGCGACCGGTGGCGGCCGCCGCGACAGGACCGTCCTCGCCACGAAGGTCTACGGCCCGATGGGCGACGGCCCCAACGACCGGGGGCTGTCCGCGCTGCACATCCGGCGCGCGGTCGAGGCGTCCCTGAAGCGGTTGCGGACCGACTACATCGACCTGTACCAGATGCACCACATCGACAGGAACACTCCGTGGGAGGAGATCTGGGAGGCGTTCAGCGTCCTGCGCGAGCAGGGCAAGGTGCTGTATTTCGGATCGTCCAACTTCGCCGGCTGGCACATCGCGCAGGCGCAGGAGGCCGCGCGGAACCGGCATCTCCTCGGTCTGGTCAGCGAGCAGTCGATCTACAACCTGATGTCGCGCTGGGCCGAGCTGGAGGTCCTGCCCGCCGCGCGGGAGTACGGCCTGGGCGTGATCCCGTGGTCGCCGCTGCACGGCGGTGTCCTCAGCGGCGTCCTGCGCAAGGAGCGCGAGGGGAGCGCCGCCCGCAGCGGCACGGGCCTGTGGGCCGCCGCACTGGAGGAGCGCCGGGGGTCCGTCGAGGCGTACGAGAAGCTGTGCGCCGACCTGGGTGAGGACCCCGCCCACGTCGGCCTGGCATGGCTGCTGGCCCAGGAGGGCGTCACCGGCCCGGTCATCGGCCCGCGAACGATGGACCAGCTGGACGGCACGCTGCGAGCCCTGGAGATCGATCTGGACCCCCGCACCCTGGCCCGCCTGGACGAGATCTTCCCGCCCCCCGCCCCCAACGGCCCGAAGCCCGCCCCCGAGGCCTATGCCTGGTGACCCCAGGCCCCAGGCCCCCGAGGCGGCAGGCCGGCGACCCAGGAAGCAAGCGGCGGAGCCGGGCCGGAAAGCCAAGCGCAAGCCCCGAGGGAGATCGAGGAGCAGTCTCGGGGGGTCTGGCTCCGCAACCCGTGATCGCCCCGCGAGAAGCAAGAACCGAAACCGGGGAAAGGGCGAAGCCCGAGGGGGGTCTAGGGGCGAAGCCCCAGGGGCGGGCGGGTGGGGGATGGCGGAGGCACCAGGGGGCTCCGGGGGATCGTCCCCCGGGCGAAATGCGAAGGGTCCCCGGGAAGCCGCAAGCGGCGACCAGGGGACCCCAGACCAGTAGCGGGGGCAGGATTTGAACCTGCGACCTCTGGGTTATGAGCCCAGCGAGCTACCGAACTGCTCCACCCCGCGGTGATGTCTCAAGTCTATGGCATGGGAGGGAGTGGTTCGTACGGCGCTCATCGGGTGCAGGCGGGGACGGCGCCTTTGCCGCTGGTGAGGGCGTTGAGGGCTTGGACGGCGTCGTGGAGGGTGTCGGCGCGGACGAGGCGGAGGCCGTCGGGGCGGGAGCCGGCGGCGTCGGCGCAGTTGTCCTTGGGGGTGAGGAAGACGGTGGCGCCGGCCCGGCGCGCGGCGATCATCTTCTGCTGGATGCCGCCGATGGGGCCGACCTTGCCGTCGGGGGTGATGGTGCCGGTGCCGGCGATGAACTTGCCCTGGGTGAGGGCGCCGGGGGTGAGCTTGTCGACGATGGCGAGGGAGAACATGAGGCCGGCGGAGGGGCCGCCGATGTCGCCGATGCTGATGTCGATCTTGAAGGGGAACTTGTACTGGTCGGAGAGGACGATGCCGACGACGGCGCGCTTCCCGCTGGGGTCGGCGACGGTCTTGAGGGTGGCCTTGGCCTGCTTGCCGTCGCGGGTGTAGGCGAGGGTGACGGGGGCGCCGATGGGGCGCTTGGCCATGGTGCCGGTGACCTGGGAGACGCTGGTGACGGCGGCGCCGTCGAGGGTGGTGATCTCGTCGCCGGGTTTGAGGACGCCGTCGGCGGGGCGCCCCTTCTGGACGCCGTCGACGACGACGCGGGTGGTGAGGGGGACGCCGAGTTCGTGGAGGGCGGCGGCTTCGGCGTTCTGCTGGGAGTCCTGCATCGCCCGGGTGTTCTCCTGGTCGACCTGCTTGGGCGACTCGTTCTTCGGGAAGATCGTCTCTTCGGGGACGATGGCGGTGTCGCCGGCGAACCAGCCGCGCAGGGCGGTGAACAGGTCGATGCGCCCGCCGGGGCCGCCGCGGTAGGTGACGGTGGTGAAGTTGAGGTGGCCCTGGTCGGGGTAGGTCTGGCGGCCTTCGATCCGGATGAGGGGCTGGCCTTTGTCGTTCGTGCCGAGGGTGTTGCTCGTGGGGCCGGGCATCAGGGCGACGTAGGGGACGCGCATGACGGAGCCGACGAGGGCGAGCACGAGGACGAGCACGCTCGCGAGGCTGAGCGTGGCGGCACGACGAGACATGCCGGAAACTCTATGCGGTTCGGGCCCTCAGCAGGCCCCGACCCACTCGTCGCCTCCGTCGGCGAAGGTCTGGTGCTTCCAGATGGGGACGGTGGCCTTGAGGTCGTCGATGAGGCGGCGGCAGGCGGCGAAGGCCTCTTCGCGGTGGGGGCAGGACGCGGCGACGACGACGGCGATGTCGCCGATGCTCAGGTCGCCGACGCGGTGGACGGCGGCGAGGCCGAGGACGGGGAAGTCGGCGGCGACCTTCTCCATGACGGCGCGGAGTTCGCGTTCGGCGGTGGGGTGGGCGCTGTAGGAGAGGGCGGTGACGGCGCGCGCGTGGTCGGTGTCGCGGACGGTGCCGGCGAAGACGGCGGTGCCGCCGGCGCCGGGGGCGCCGACGGCGGCGTACACCTCGTCGACGGACAGGGGCGTGTCGCGCACGCCGATCAGCCGGATGACGTCTCCGCCGGCAACGCTTTGGCTCACGTCCCGCAGGCTACCTCTCCGGGGCGGCGGCGTTCACTCGGGTGCTGGCGGGATTCACTCGGGTGCGCCGGGCTCGTCGGGTTCGAGGGTGGCGGCGAGGGCTTCGGCGAGGGCGGGGACGAGGTCGGGCCCGGTGAGGACTTCGTCGTCGGTGTCGTGGCGGCGCAGCCGGAGGGCTGAGTGCCGGGCGCCGTCGCGCAGCACGCCGACGATCATGCGTACGTCCTCGCGCCGGGGGTGGGACGCGGCGAACTCGGCGGCCTGGGCCTCGTCTTCGGGGATCTCCTCTTCGACCTCGGGCGGCAGGACGATCCGTTCCAGGACGAGGGCGCAGCCTTCGACGGTGTCGGGCCAGGCGATGGTGGCGAGGGCGTCCTCGACGCCGGCCTGGTCGGGCAGGGCGGGCTGTTCGAGGGCGGCGAGGGTGTCGGCGCCTTCCTGCAGGCCGAGCTGTTCGGCGAGTTCGGGCTCGGCGCGGCGCAGTTCGGAGCTGCGGACGAGGGCGTAGATGCGGGGCGCGCTGTCCCAGCCCTCCTGGGCCGAGTGACGTTCGAGGTCCAGCACGACTTCTTCCAGAAGACTCACGGGCCCATCTTTCCCCCATTCAGCTCGGGGAAGTGCGGGAACCCCCGTCCCAGTCGGTAAGTTGCATCTACAGCACCGGCGGGCGGCCGGTGGGAGAGATCTCGATCGGAGGGGCCACTTGACCTTCCGGACTCCCGGTTTCGGGCGCCGGCTCGGTACCGGACGGACCCGGCCGCTGCTGCCGGTGCTGGTGGCGCTGGCCGCGCTGCTGGTGGCGTTCCTCACTTTCGCGGCCGTGTACACGGACCTGCTGTGGTACCGCTCGATCGGTTTCTCGTCGGTCTACACGACGCAGCTGCGGGCGAAGGCGGTCCTGTTCTTCGGGGCGGGGCTGCTGATGGCGCTGGTGGTGGGCGCGAACGTGGCGGTGGCGTACCGGCTGCGCCCGGCGTACCGCCCGCTGTCGGTGGAGCAGCAGGGCCTGGAGCGCTACCGGGCGGTGATCGACCCGAGGCGGCGGCTGATCGCGTGGGGCCTGCTCGGGGTGCTGGGGATGCTGACGGGGTCGTCGGTGGCGGGCCAGTGGCCGGTGTGGCTGGCGTTCCTGAACCGGACGCCGTTCGGCGTGAAGGATCCGCAGTTCCACAAGGACGTCTCGTTCTACGTCTTCACGTATCCGTTCCTGCGCCTCGTCATCGGGGTGGTCTTCGCGACGGTGATCTTGTCGATCCTGGCCGCGGTGATGGTGCACTACCTGTACGGGGGGCTGCGGCTGCAGGGGCCGGGCGACAAGGCGAGCCCGCCCGCGCGGGCGCACCTGTCGGTGCTGTTCGGGTTGTTCATCCTGCTGAAGGCGGTCGCGTACTGGTTCGACCGGTACGGGCTGGTGCATTCGGAGCGCGGGGCGGCGACGGGCGCGTCCTACACGGACGTGAACGCGCTGCTGCCGGCGAAGACGATCCTGGCCGTGATAGCCCTGCTGTGCGCCGCCATGTTCTTCGGCAACCTGCTGCGGCGCGGCATGATGCTGCCGGGCGTCGGGTTCACGCTGCTGGTGCTGTCGGCGATCCTGCTGGGCGGGGTGTACCCGCTGCTGATCCAGCAGTTCCAGGTGAAGCCCGACGAGCTTGCCAAGGAGCGCCAGTACATCCAGCGCAACATCGAGTTCACGCGCCAGGCCTACGGTGTGGACGGGGCGCGGGTCGTCCCGTACGGGTCGCAGCCGGTGACCGACAAGAAGGCCCTCCAGGACGAGGCCGCGAAGCTCGGGCAGAGCGGGGTGCGGGTCCTCGACCCGAACGTGGTGGGCGAGACGTTCCAGCAGTTGCAGCGGATCCGGCCGTTCTACCAGTTCCCGGACACGCTGGACGTGGACCGCTACCAGGTGGACGGCAAGCTCGTCGACACGGTGGTGGCGCTCCGCGAGCTCTCCGGGGCGCCGGTGGGGCAGCGCAGCTGGGTGAAGGACCACATGGTCTACACGCACGGCTACGGGTTCGTCTCCGCGTACGGCGACCGTTTCGACTCGACGGAGCCGGCCTTCATCACTCCGGACATGCCGGCGTCCCCGAACCAGCCGATCAAGGTGGCGCAGCCGGAGATCTACTTCGGTGAGCGCTCGCCGCGGTACTCGGTGGTCGGCGGGCGCGGCCAGCAGGAGCTGAACTACCCGGACAACAGCCCGTCGGGGCAGCAGAGCAGCACCTACGACGGCCAGGGCGGCGTGCCGGTCGACTCGTTCGCGCACCGGCTGCTGTACTCGGCGAAGTTCCAGGACAAGAACCTGCTGCTGTCAGGCGCGATCAACAAGAACGCGAAGATCCTCTACGACCGGTCGCCGCGGCGGATGGTGCAGAAGGCGGCGCCGTGGCTGACGCTGGACGGCGACCCGTACCCGACGGTGGTGAACGGCCGCATCCTGTGGGTGGTGGACGGCTACACGACGTCCAACAGCTACCCGTACTCGGAGGAGATGAGCCTCGGGGAGGCCACCCGCGACACGATCACCGACACGCGGTCGGCGGTGGCGCGGCAGGCCAACGACCACATCAACTACCTGCGCAACTCGGTGAAGGCGACGGTGGACGCCTACGACGGCACCGTCCACCTGTACCAGTGGGACGAGAACGACCCGATCACCAAGACGTGGATGAAGGTGTTCGACGGCACGGTGCAGCCGCGGTCGTCGATCCCGCCGGAGCTGGAGTCGCACTTCCGCTACCCGCAGGACCAGTTCAAGGTCCAGCGGAAGATCCTCACGAAGTACCACGTGACGGACCCGTCGGCGTTCTACAACGGCGAGGGCTTCTGGGAGGTGCCCGAGGACCCGTCCGCCAAGGGCAGGCAGCAGCCCCCCTACTACCAGAGCCTGCGGATGCCGGGCCAGGACGCCCAGTCCTTCTCGCTGACCACGGTGTTCAATCCGCGCGGCAACCCTCAGCTCGCGGCGTTCATGTCGGTGGGGTCGAACCCGGGGCGCGACTACGGGCAGATCCAGATCCTGCAGATGCCGCGCAACGCGGCGGGGCCGGGCCAGGTGCAGAACTCGTTCGAGACTGATCCGAAGGTGAAGGCCGACCTGTTCGCGTTGCGGCAGGGCGGGACGAAGACCGTTGCGGGCAACCTGCTGACGATCCCGTTCGGGGGCGGCCTGCTGTACGTGGAGCCGATGTACACGAAGGCGGCGGGCGGCTCCGAGCAGCAGCCCTACCCGATCCGCGGCAAGATCCTCGTGCGGTACGGGGAGAGCATCGCGGCGGCGGACACGCTCGACGAGGCGTTGAAGCAGGTGCTCGGAGGCTCCGTCGCACCGGCCCGGCCGGGGTCGCAGGCCCCGCCGGGCGAGGAGCTGAGCGCGTCGGCGCAGAAGGCGATCGACGATCTGAAGGCCGCCGTGGCCGACTACGAGAACGCCCAGAAGAAGGGCGACTACCCGGGCATGGGCGAGGCCTGGAAGCGGATCAAGGACGCGCAGGCCGCGCTGTCGGCCGCGGGCAAGGAGAAGCCGAAGACCTCCCCGAGCCCGTCGCCGAGCCCGACGGCGTCGCCGTCCGCCTCGCCGAGCGCCACGCCGCCGTCGAGCTCGCCTCCCGATGATCACGTGCTGACGCGAGTCCACACCACTCTAAAGTGGGGGACACCCGTCCGTTCGCTACCTGG
>NZ_JBFARL010000175.1:0-16230 GCF_040674655.1 Actinomadura sp. NPDC049753
CGCGCGGACGCCCCGGCCGCCGGGGGCCTGGTGGGACAGTCACCGCCCGGGCGCGCCGGGCTCGGGCCGCCGAGCCCGGCGAGCAGCTCGCGCAGCAGGTCGGCGAGCTGCTCGCGGCGGTCGGGGGCGAGATGGCCGATGAGCCGGTCCTCGGCCGCGAGCAGGTCGGCGACGACGCGGTCGAGCAGGGCGCCGCCCTCCCCGGTGAGGGTGACCGCGCGCGCGTGGTACCCGGACCCGGCGGTGGTCCGCTCCACCAGCCCGGCCCCGGCGGCCCGCTCCACGCGCTGGGTGATCGCCCCGCGCGTCACCATGCAGGCGTCGGCCAGCTCGCCCGGGCTCATCCGGTACGGCGGGCCGGAGCGGCGCAGGGTGGACAGCAGGTCCAGCGTCGCGACGTCCACCCCCAGCCCCGCCAGGAGGCGGCGGCGCTCGTCGCCGAAGACCTTGGCGGCCCACCAGATCCGGGTGACGACCCCGATCGACTCCACCGGGACGCCCGGCAGCTCGCGACGCCAGGCGTCCTGGATGGCGTCGGCGCCGTCGCGCGGCGGCTCAGCGGCCACGCTCGGCACCGCCGTTGACCTGGACGATCTGAGCGGTGACGTGCCCGGCGCCGGGCGAGGCGAGCCAGTGCACGGTCTCGGCGACGTCCCCCGGCGTCCCGGCCCGCCCGGTGTGGGTCTGCGCGACGAGCGCCGCGCGGCGCTCGTCGGTCATGGAGCCGCCGAAGAACTCGGTGTCCTCGATGAACCCCGGGGCGACCACGTTGACCGTGATGCCGCGCGGTCCGAGCGCGGCTGCGAGATCGAACGCGTACGGGTGCAGGGCCGCCTTCATCGGGCCGTAGGACGTGCCGCCGGAACCGCGCAGCGCCGCGACCGAGGAGATGAACACGACCCTCCCGGACGGGTTCAGCAGATCGCGGAGCGCCTCGGTCGGCAGCACCGACGTCAGGACGTTGGCGCGGAAGTTGCTCGTCCACCGCTCCAGGACGCCGCCGGGGCCGCCGTGGTACTCGGCGTTGCCGCCCGCGGCGTTGACCAGCACGTCGATCGATCCGAAGCGCTCCGCCAGCTCGGCGCGGACCCGCTCGACCCCGGCCGGATCGCTCAGGTCGGCCGGCAGCGCGGTGCCGCCGATCTCCCCGGCCGCCTTCTCCAGCACCCCGGCGCGGCGGCCGACGACGGCCACCCTGTCCCCTCCGGCCGCGAAGCGAGCCGCCACCGCCCTGCCGATGCCGGTGCCGCCGCCGCTGACCACGATCGTGCGCGCCATGTCGGAACCTCCTTGAGTTTAGGTCTAAACTCACTCTAGCAGGGAGCTCCGGGGCGCCGCCCGCCGCGCCCGGCGCGCCTTCAGCCCGCGGCCCGCTTCACCAGGTCGGCGATCCGCGCCTCGCCCTCGGCGGTCAGCTGCGGCAGGGCGAAGGAGGTCGGCCACATGGCGCCGTCGTCGAGGGCCGCCACGTCGCTGAACCCGAGGGTCGCGTACCGCGTCTTGAACTTCGCCTTGGCCTGGAAGAAGCAGAGCACCTTGCCGTCCTTGGAGTACGCGGGCTGGCCGTACCAGAGCCTCGGCACGAGGTGCGGCGCGGCGGCCCGGACGATCTCGTGCACCCGTTCGGCGATGGCGCGGTCCGCGTCCTCCATCTCGGCGATCTTGGCGAGGACGTCGCTCTCCCCGTCGGCCTTGGCCTTGCCCGGGCTGCGGCGCGCGGCCTTCTTCAGCTCCTGGGCGTGCTCCTTCATCGCGGCTCGCTCCTCGGCGGTGAAGCCGTCGAACTTCTCGCCGGACGCCGTGCTCGTGCCGTTCTTCTTCGTGTCGCTCATGGCGGGATTCTCCTGGTTCGTTGAGGGGGGTCGGCGGACGGGGGAGCGCTCAGCCCCACGCGCCGGCGATCTGCCGGGTCGTGGCGTTGAGCCGGTTGAACAGGTTGGTGACGCCGATCATCAGGACGATCGCGGCCAGCTCCTTCTCGTCGAAGTAGGTGGCGGCGGCGTCCCAGACGTCGTCGCTCACGGCGTCGGCGCGGTCGGCCAGCCGCGTCGCGGCCTCGGCCAGCGCCAGCGCCGCGCGCTCCTCCTCGGTGAAGTACGGGGCCTCCCTCCAGGCGGCGACGGTGGCCAGCCGCTCGTCGGTCACCCCCGCCTTGCGCGCCGTCTTCGCGCCGGCGTCCACGCAGGCGCTGCAGCCGTTGATCTGGCTGACCCGCAGGTGCACCAGCTCCAGGGTCTCCGCCGAGACGCCGCCGGAGTGCACGGCCTTGAAGAGCTCCTGGATGGGCTGCATCGCGCCGGGCAGGACCATGGCGGGGTTCTTCATTCGGGACTGCATCTGCGTTCTCCTCTGCGGTCGTGCCCCCTTCCCTCGGGGGCATGTCCCAATTCCAGCCCGGGCGGCCTACGATGACGACGTCGATGGGACGCCGTGGGACAGGCGCAACGCCTTTGAGCAGCGGCGACGCGCTCCGCATGAGTTCTGTGGCGGTGGGACGGAAGGCGGGGGAACGGTGGTCGTGCAACAGCGCCGGGCGGAGAAGTCCGACCCGCAGGACGAGCTCGCGGCCCGGCTGCGCATGCTGCAGGAGCTGTCCGGTCTCGGCGTCCGGGCCCTCGCGCGGGACGCCGGGCTCAGCTCGTCGTCGCTGTCGCGCTACCTCAGCGGACAGACCGTGCCGCCCTGGACGGCGGTGATCGCGCTCTGCCGCCTCCTCAAGCGCGACCCCCGCCCGCTGCGCCCCCTCTGGGAGCGGGCCTCCAGCCCGCTGCCCGCGCCGCCGAAGACCAGCAGGCAGGTCCAGCCCCCGGCGCCGCCCTCCGGCGCGCCGCGCCCGCCCCGCAACGACCTGCCGCGCGACGTCCCCGACTTCACCGGGCGCGAGGCCGAGCTCGCGGCCGTGCTCGCCGCGGTGGACGCCGGCGGCGTGGTCGCCGTGGACGGCATGGCGGGCGTCGGCAAGACGTGCCTGGCGGTGCACGCCGCGCACCGGCTCGCCGCCGCCTATCCCGACGCCCAGCTCTACATCGACCTGCACGGCTTCACCGCCGGGCGGGAACCGCTCGGCCCCGATCCCGCGCTGCGGGCCCTGCTGGCCGCCCTGGACGTTCCGTCGGAGAAGATCCCGCAGGAGGGCGGCATCGAGCCGCTGGCCGCCTGCTGGCGCTCGGAACTGGCGCACCGGCGGGCCGTGGTGGTCCTCGACAACGCCGTGGACGCCGACCAGATCCGCCCGCTGCTGCCCGGCGCGGGCCCCTCCGTGGCGCTGGTCACCAGCCGCAACCGGCTGCTGGGCCTGGAGGAGGTGCCCCCCGTGTCGCTGGACGTGCTGACGCCGCGGGAGGCCGCCGAACTGCTGGCCCGCGCCAGCGGCGACCCGGGCGGATCCGACGGCCGGCTGGCCCGCGAGCCGGAGGCCGCGGCCGAGGTGCTGCGGCGGTGCGGGCACCTGCCGCTGGCGCTGCGGCTGGCGGCGGCGCGGCTGCGGCACCGGCCGGGCTGGACCGTGGGCATCCTCGTCGAGCGGATGGCCGAGGGGGCCACGGAGTTCGACACGGCGTTCGCGATGTCCGTGCGGCAGCTGGACCGGGGGCGGCGCCGCTTCTTCCGCCTGCTGGGCCTGGTGCCCGGTTCGACCTTCGACGAGCACGTGGCCGCGGCGCTGGCGGACGTCCCGCTGCGCGCCGCCCAGGCGATGCTGGAGGACCTTCTCGACGCGCACCTCGTCCAGCAGCCGGCGGCCGGGCGCTACCGGCTGCACGACCTGGTGCGCCAGCACGCGCTCCGCGCCGCCGCCGAGGAGGACCCGCCCGCCGAGCGGGAGCGGGCGCTCGGCCGGGTGCTCGACTACTACGTGCACGCGGCGGCGGCCGCGGACGCCGCGGTGTCGTACCTGCCCCCCGGCCTGGAGGTGTCGGCGGGCCGGCCGCCGGCGGACCTGCCGGAGTTCGCCGGCAAGCACGCGGCGCTCCTGTGGTTCGCCACCGAGTACACCAACCTGATGGCCGTCTTCGAGGCGGCGGTCGCCGCCGGAGCCGACGCGCACGTGTGCGAGTTGCCCCGCCGCATGCGGGCCTTCTTCGCGCGGCGGTGCGGCACCACGCACCTCAACGTCCTCTTCGAGCACTCGCTGGTCGCCGCGCGGCGCCTGGACGACCCGGCGCAACTGGCGGAAGCGCACAGCGACCTCGGCTTCGCCCGCTACAACGCGGGACGGATGGCGGAGGCGGACGCCGCCTACGAGGCGGCGGGGCCGCTGGTGTCCCGGGCCGGGAACGCCAGGACCGAGGCCGAGCTGACCATGCGGCGGGGCTACCTGAAGTGGGACGAGGGCCGGGTCGAGGAGCCGCTCGACCTCTTCCGGCGGGCGGGCGGGCTGTACCGGGACGCCGGCTGCCCGACGGGCTCCGCCCACGCGACCGCGTACGAGGCGTGGGCGATGCTGCAGCTCGGGCAGCGCGAGGAGGCGGCGCGGCTCGCCCGCGCCGTGCTGGAGATCCCGCACGCCGACCCCGCGTGGCCTCCCGCGCTGACGGCCCGGATCACCCTCGGCGTCGCCATCGCCGCCGAGGAGCCCGGCGAGGCGACGGAGCACTTGGAGCGGGCGCTGGCGCTGGCCCGCGAGGACGGCCACCGGCACAACGAGGCCTGGTGCCTGAACTGCCTGGGCGTCGCCCTGCGGCAGGCGGGCCGCTACGAGGAGGCGCTGGAAGCGCACCGCCGGGCCTTCGCCCTGCTGGACGAGCTGTTCGAGGAGCACTGGAAGATCCACTTCCTCTACGGCCATGCGGAGACGTGCCGGCTGGCGGGCCTGCCGGAGGAGGCGCTGCGCCTGCACCGGCAGGCGCTGGAACTGGCCCCGAGGCTGGGGTACCGCCACGCCGAGGCGCTGGCCCGCGAGGGGATCGCGGCGGTCCTCGACGGGACGGACCCGGTGGCGGCCGCCGAGCACCGCGCGGCCGCGCTGGCCATCCGGCGGGACCTCGATCCGGGCGATCCCTCGTCCGGCACTGTTGCGGAGGCCCGATCCGGGGCATGACCCGGATGTTCCGGCTGGAAGGGGGGCTCTGGTGGAACGGCAGGCCTGGCCACGGCTGCGCGTCGCCGACTGGACGCCGACGCGCGACACCCTGCACATGTGGACGCAGATCGTCGGCAAGGTGCGTCTGGCCCACGCACCGCTGGTGAACCACTGGTGGAACGTGACGCTCTACGTCAGCCCCCGCGGGCTGACCACGTCCGCGATCCCGTACGACGGGGGCGCTTTCGACATCGAGTTCGACTTCGTCGACCACCGGCTGCGGCTGCGGAGCTCGGACGGCAGCCTCCGGGAGTTCGAGCTCGCGCCCATGCCGGTGTCGCGGTTCTACGCCCGGACGATGGCCGCCCTGCACGAGCTGGGGATCGAGACGCGCATCCAGGCGCGCCCGAACGAGGTCGAACCGGCGATCCCGTTCGAGGAGGACGACCAGCACGCCTCGTACGATCCCGAGGCGGCGCACCTGTTCTGGCACCAACTGCTCCAGGCCGCGCGCGTGCTGGGGGAGTTCCGGTCCCGCTACATCGGCAAGGTCAGTCCCGTGCACTTCTTCTGGGGCGCCATGGACCTCGCCTGCACGCGCTTCTCCGGGCGGGACGCGCCGGAGCACCCGGGCGGCGCCCCGAACTGCGGGGACTGGGTGATGGTCGAGGGGTACTCGCGGGAGCTCAGCAGCTGCGGGTTCTGGCCGGGCGGCGGCGAGGAGGGGTCCTTCTACGCCTACGCCTATCCCGAGCCCGCCGGGTTCGCCGACCGTCCGGTGGGCCCGTCCGGCGCCTTCTACAGCAGGGAGAACGGCCAGTTCCTGCTCCCGTACGAGGCGGTGCGGGAGGATCCCGACCCCGACCGGGCCCTCCTGGAGTTCCTGCAGGGCACCTACGAGGCGGCGGCCGACCTCGGAGACTGGGACCGCTCCGCGCTGGAGGCCGACCCCGCGCGATGGGACCACAAGTCCCGCGAAGGGGCCTGAGCCGGGACCCCGCCGCGGTCGAGTGACCGGGATGTCGGACGCCGCCGCTAGCTTGCGATGCCATGGTCGAGACGGTGGACATCCCGGACGAGTGGCGCGAACACATCCATCCGAGGCGCGGCGGCGTCCCCGGCCCGCCGGTCGTCCCGGACGAGGACGCGGCGCGGAGGGCGCGCGAGCGGTTGCGGAAGGCCCGCCCGATCGCCGCGGAGATGCTGGAGCACGAGCGCACCGACCCGGAGCTCGGCCGGGCCGCGCGGGCGTGGCTGGACGGGCAGGCCGACCCGGCGGGTGCGGCGGCCGTCGCCGCCGTCGCGGTGCGGTACCTCGAAGGCACCGGCGGTGCGGCGTTCCTGGACGCGTGGGTGCTCGACCACGGGCTCGCCTTCGCCGCCTGCGCGGTCACCGAGCTCTACTCGGTCGAACTCGGCCCGGTGCCGGTATCCGCGACACCCGGCCCCGACGGCGTCGTCCGGCTCGTCGCCTACAGCTACGTCGACCCGCCCAGGGGATGGCGCGGTGAGATCCGGCGCGTCACCTCCGAAGACCACTTCCCGGCGAACCGGTGGATCGCCGAGGAGGGGGTTCTCAAGCGGCTCCGCGCGCTGCTGGCCGCCGCGCCCGAGGACGAGTACCGCGACGCCATCACACGACTGTCGCGCCATCGCGGCGACGCCTGGAGGCGGCGCGTGGCCGCCTACCTCCTCCCGTCCGAGACGGCCTGGCTGGACGAGACCTTCGACGACACCTTCGGGTGGAGCCACCAGGCGCTCGAACACGAGTACCTGGTGTGCTCGCTGTCCAGCGCGGCGCAGATCGGCAGGGCGGGCTGGATTCCGGTCACTCCCGCCGTCATCGGAACGCTTCTCGACGGCCTGGGCGCGGAGGCGCTCCCGCTGCTCGGCAGGGAGCTCCAGGGCGGATACAACGCCGACGAGACGCGGCCGACCGTGCTACGGGCCCTCGTGGGGATCGCGGACGAGAGGATCTTCCCGCTCCTGCTCGACCACATGGGGCTGAAAGGCGTGCCGACCGCTTTGCAGGAGGCGGCCGGACGGCACCCTGAGCACGCGCTCCGAGCCCTGGCCCCGCTGGTCGGCGATGACACGGTGAGGGGTCTGCAAGCGGCGGGAACGGTGCGCGGGCTGCTCCACGCCAGGCCCGGTCTGGCCGAGGCGCCGCTCTCGGGGAGCGCCGAGGCGCTGCTGCCGCGATCTGCCGTCCCCGACAGCGACGACGTGCCCGCGATCCTCACCGGCAAGCCCGCCCGCGGCGCGAAGACGGACTGGGCCAACCCCGCGCTGCTTCCCCGGATCCTCACGCGCGGCGGCGACCGGGCGCTGCCCGCGAGCGCGACCGCGCGCCTGCTGAACCTCCTCGCCAAGAAGGCGCCCGAGGCGGCGGAGGTCCGCGCGCACTGCGACCGGCACTCGCTGGCCGAGTTCTCCTGGGCGGTGTTCGAACGCTGGCAGGCGCTCGGCGCGCCGACCCGGCACAACTGGGCGCTGGCGCAGCTCGGCCTCATCGGCGACGACACCACGGTGCGGCGGCTCAGCCCGCTGATCAAGGCCTGGCCGGGCCAGGGCCTGACGAGCCGCGCTGCGGCCGCGCTGGACGTCCTCGCCGCGATCGGCTCCGACGTGGCCCTGACCCACCTGTTCGAGCTGACCCGCCGCGGCAGGTACAAGGGGCTGAAGAGCAGGGCGGACCGCACGATCGACGCGATCGCCGCGGCGCGCGGGATGACGCGGGACGCGCTGGCCGACCGCGCCGTCCCCGACTTCGGGCTGGACGAGCGGGGCACCCTCGTCCTGGACTACGGCGCGCGCCGGTTCACCGTGACGTTCGACGAGCAGCTCGTCCCGCTGGTCGTGGAGCCCGGCGGCAAGCGGCGCAAGAGCGCGCCGAAGCCCGGCCCCAAGGACGATCCGGCGCTCGCCCCGGCCGCCCACGCCCTGTTCGCCGGCCTCCGCAAGGATCTGCGGACGATCGCCGACCAGGAGATCAGGCGCCTGGAACTGGCCATGGTCAACCGGCGGAGCTGGACGCCGGAGGAGTTCCGCGCCCTGTTCGTCGACCACCCGCTGCTGGGGCACATCGTCCGCCGGCTCGTGTGGACGACCGACTCCGGAACGGCCTTCCGCGTCGACGAGGGCCGCGACTACGCCGACGTCCGCGACGACCCGTTCGCCCCCGCGCCGGACAACCGCATCGCCATCGCCCATCCGGTCCTGCTGGGCGACGACCTGCGCGCCTGGGCCGAGCTGTTCGCCGACTACGAGATCCTGCAGCCGTTCGAGCAGCTCGGACGGCCGGTCCACCGGCTCACGGAAGCCGAGCGCGCCGCGCACCGGCTCGCCCGGGTCGAGGGGCTCGTCCTGCCCTACGGCAAGGCCAAGGGCCACTCGCAGGGGCGCTGGGAGTCCCTGGACGCCGACGGTGGGTTCGCGGGCGGGTGGCTCGCCCGGCGCGACCCCGCCGGCCTGTACGTCGTGGCGGAACTGAGCCCCGGCCTGGGGTACTACATGTACGGCGAGGGCGAGGACCAGAGGATCAACGCCTTCTGGGCGGGGCCGACCCCGGCCCGCTCGCCGGAGGTCACGGTGCCGCTCGGCGAAGTCGACCCGGTCACCATGAGCGAGGCCGTGCACGACCTCGTCCGCAGCGCGTCCTAGCCGGACGGGAGGGCTCCGCCCCACCTCGCGTCGGTGACGGTGTCGACCATGGCCGTCCGGTGGGTGACCGTCGTGTCGTAGGTCAGGACGGCGGCCCGGGCCTCCGGCTCCACGACGGCCGTCGAGATGTCGTCTCCCGCGAACGCCCGGACGGCGTCGAGGGAGTCCCACAGGGTCATGACCTCCAGCTCCACCCGGTCGCCCGCGTCCCGGCGGAACAGGTACGCGCCTCGATGGCCGTCCACGGAGCGGAGGGCCGGGAGCACCGAGCCCGTGAAGTGGTCGCGGTAGGCCTCCGCGCCCTCGGCGGTGGCGGTCGCGCGCCACACTCTGGCGATCATCGGGCTCCCCTCGTCGACGGTCTCAACGCTGGACCGCCGACTGTACCGCCGGCGGGCGGCACGCGAGCGCCGCACGGCGATGCCGGGCCCGGAACCCGATACGGGTTCCGGGCACGGCGCCGGCGTCGCGCGGTCGGCGCGGGGGAGAGCGGGGCGGTACCGAGGCCGCCGCGAGCGCGGTCCGGGGCGGGCCGGGTCAGTAGTGCGGGTTGTTGGTCTGCGGGATCTCGATGCTGATCGGCATCTTGAACCCGGACAGGTAGAGCAGGGCGCCCTGGCGGAGGATCTCGTCGAAGGCCCAGTAGAGCTGCCGCAGTTCCTTCGGCGCCTTCGTGAGGTCGAGGAAGCCTTCGCGGACGGCGACGAAGGGCGGCCAGAGGTTCTGGATGAGCGGGTCCCACAGCGGGTCCCGCGGGATCTTCAGCCATCCGGCGATCTCGTCGCCGAGCATGAAGCGCGTGAGCGAGCCGAGGATGGGCTTGGTGAGGAGCCCGCCGTCGATCGTGGAGCCGAGGTTGAGCAGGATGTCGGCCAGCTTGACCCCCTCGGGGGTCGGCGCGAGCACCGGGGTCAGCACCTGCTCGGCCTGGGAGTTCGCCTCGTCCCACGACTTCGGGATGTACTCGTCCCGGATGCCGAGCATGTGCCCGGCGAGCTGCCAGGACAGCAGGAACGCCTCGGACTCGGCGGCCGGGATCGGAACCTTCCACCGGACCAGGTTCTGCATGACGGTCGTGGGCAGGCTGTGCCAGGTGACCATCATGTCCGCCTGGCTGATCGGGATCTTCTCGTCGGCCGCCTTCGTCCAGTACGGGGACTTCGGCAGCAGGTGGCGCACGGCGGCGTGCACCAGCCGCGTCTTGACGCAGGTGACGATCATCTCGCCGTCGGGCTCGAACGCCTTCTCGGTGCCGATGTCGTAGCCGAGCTTGGCGGTCTTGGTGATGCGGTCCCTCATGTCCGCGCCGCCCTTGGAGTAGTAGACCGCGCGCGCCTCCTTGGGGATGGCCGTGCTCATCATCCCGCTGGCGAAGCCGTAGGTGACGCCCAGGTAGAGGCCTCGCTTCTCGTTGAACTCGAACGCGGTGGCCAGCTTGCCCGGGTCGGCCCACGCCGGCAGCCGGCGGGCGCGTTCCATGAAGTCGCGCAGATCCGCAGGCAGCCCGTCCGGCAGCGGCTGGCCGTTCCTGGTCCACGTGCGCAGCAGCTCGTTGACCTTGGGCACGTCGCCCCGGTCGAGCAGCGAGGCGACCAGCGCGTCGGCCTCCGGGTCCCACACCCACCGCGGGTCGGCGCCCTCGCCGGCGCCCGCCACCGAGCCCTTGGGCGACCACGTCCACAGGGGGGACGCCTGCGCCGGCGAGGCGACGCCGAGGGCACCGAGCGCTCCGAGCGCCCCACCGGTCAACAACACGTTGCGTCTGCTGGGTCTGTCCATGCCTTCGCTCCTCCTGGGGGCCGGAGGCGTCCCGCCGATCGCGATGCCGGACACCCCCGGGTTTCCTGAGCTGACCGGAACACTAGACCCTTATTGGCGATGTGCCAATAGCTGGGGATCAGCGGAGGGGGAAGCCGAGCTCGCGGCCCTGCTCGCGCAGCTCGTCGCGGGCGGAGGGGTGGGCGACGTGGTCGATGATCTGCTGGGCCTGGGAGGCGGCGTCGTTCCCCCACACGGTGGCGGCGCCCCGCTCGCTGACGATGTAGCTGTGCTGGAACGAGGTGACCGGCCCGGCGAGGCGCGGGATGACGGTCGAGACGTCCGCGCGCGGATGCCAGGACGGCAGGGCGATGACGGCGTGCCCGCCGGGGGAGTGCAGCGCGCCGACGACGAAGTCGGTCTGCCCGCCGAAGCCGGAGTAGATCACCCCGCGGACGCGGCTGGCGTTGGCCTGGGCGAACAGGTCGACCTGGAGCGCCGAGTTCACCGAGACCATGCGGGGGCGGCGGGCGATGAGGCTCGGGTCGTTGGTCTTCTCGGTGCGCAGCATCCGGATCCGCTCGTTGCGGTCGGCCCAGGCGTACAGCTCCGGACCGCCGAAGGCGAAGGACGCGGTGATCGGCGTCGCGGCGTCGAGCGCGCCCGCCTTCTCCAGCGCCAGCACCCCGTCGCTGAACATCTCCGACCAGACGCGCAGCCCTCGCCGGTCGAGCAGCGAGGAGAGCACGGCGTCCGGTATGGCGCCGATGCCGAGCTGCAGGGTGGCGTCCTGCGGGACGAGCCGGGCCACCCGCTCGCCGATCTCGTGGGCGACCTCGCCGGGCGGCCGGGGGACCGGGGTCGCGAGCGGCTCGTCGTCCTCGATCGCCAGGTCGATCTCGTCGGTCGCCAGGACGGCGTCGCCGAACGTGTAGGGCATGCGGGGGTTGAGCTGGGCGACGACCAGGCCGCCGCGCGCGCGGACCGCCTCGATGGCGGCGGGCAGGATGTTGACCTCGATGCCGAGCGAGACGGTCCCGCCGACCGGCAGGGAGGTCTGCACGATCACCACGTCCGGCGGCAGCGAGTCCTTCAGCAGGTTCGGCACCAGCGACAGCCGCGACGGGAAGTAGCGGAGGTTCGCGCGACCGCGCATCCCGGCGCCGACGAAGGGCGTCTCCAGGTCGACCCCTTCGCGCTCCGGCAGCTCCAGCTGGGCGTTGAGCATGAACAGGCGGTACTCGGCGACCGCGGAGTCCAGGAGCTGCAGGGCCCGCCGGGGGGCGGCGAAGTTGCCGCCGGCCACGATCCGGGGCCGCCCCGGCAGCCCGGCCAGCACCCGTGCCAGATCCTCCTGGGAGACAACGCGCATCGAGATCCCTTTCCGAGTGACTTCACGACCAGGTCGCGGCGGGTCCGCGTGGCCAGTCTGCCCGACCGGCGGGACGGCGCCGACGCCAAGGGCGGCGATGAGTTCGCGGCCCCGCCGCGGTCATCACCTGTGACGCATCCCGACGCACGAGGAGCGACATGTCACTCGATCTCTTCGCCGGCATCCCCGTCACCGACTACGCGGAGGCGCTGCCGTGGTACGAGCGGTTCTTCGGCGCGAAGCCGTCGTTCCTGCCCAACGACGTCGAGGCCGTCTGGGAGGTGGCCGAGCACCGGTACGTCTACATCGTGCAGGACCCGGAGCGGGCCGGGCACGCTCTGGTGCTCGCGTTCGTGGACGATCTCGCCGACCGGGTCGCGGGGGTCGCGCGGCGGGGCATCCCGCCGGCGGGACGCGAGGAGTACGGCGACGGCGTGACCAAGGTGGTCTTCCGCGACCCGGAGGGCAACGAGATCGGTTTCGGCGGCGCCGGCTGACGCGCTAGGCCGCCCGCCTCCCGGCGAGGTGCCGCAGCTCGGCGGCGCACATCATGAGCCTGCGCACCGGAAGGTGCCGGGCGTAGTGGTCCAGGTCGGCGCCGAGCGCGAACACGTGGACCGGGACCCCGGCGCCGCGGCCGGACTCGACGGCCTGGCGCAGCGCGGCCAGGACCGCCGGATGCCGGGTCTGGTAGGCGGCCGAGACCAGGTGGTTGCCGCGGTCGGCGGCGAGGTAGAACTGGATCAGGTCCTTGGTGCCGACGAACAGCTCGCCCGCCCCGGAGGCGCAGAAGTCGGCCGCCGAATGCACCGCGGCCGGCGTCTCGACGAAGACGGCGAGCGGCGTCTCGTCCCCGAGGCCGAGGAACCGCCGCAGCCGCACGTACTCGTCGCGGTCGTTGATGAACGGAACGGCGAAACGCACCCGGTCCGCGTCCGCGCCCAGCCGGTCCCGCAGGCGGGCCCGCAGCGCCCGGAAGGCGTGGGGGTAGCGGCGCTCCCGCAGCAGCCACCGGGCGCCGTGCCGGCCGAGTTCGGGGTTCGGCTCGTCGTCCACGTGGGCGCCGGACGTGATCTTGGCGGCGTCGTCGGAGCGCAGGTCGAGGAGCCTCATGATCAGACGCTGGCCGGGAAGGAGCTCGCGCACCATCGGGCACAGCTCCGACGCCACGGCCGCGCCGTAGCGCTCGGCCTCCCGGACGCCCTCCCGGAGCGAGTCGATCGGGCTCAGGGCGGCGGAGAAGCAGACGAACTCCTCGCGGATGAAGAAGGAGTCGGCGGGCTCGACGCGCGGTGCGAGGGCGTTGGTCGCCCGGATGTCGGTGGTGTCGGCGACGACCACGCAGATCGACTCGATGCCGCCGAAGGCGGCGGCCGGGCGCCGCGGGGCGGGCACCTCCTGCGCGGCCTCGCCGAGGACGACCGACGCGCGGTCGAGCAGGACGGTGGCCTCCCCGGCGAGCGATTCCAGGTCGGACGGCGCGACGCGCAGCACGGGGATTCCGCGCGAGCGGCAAAGGGATTGCATGTGGCCGGTCCGGCCGCCTTTCGCGCAGATCACGGCGGAGCAGGCGAGGATGGCGTCGTAGAGGTCGGGACCGAGTGCTTCGACGACGAGAATGGCGCCGTCGACCGGTTTCCTACTGCGGTTGCAAGGTCCTTGAACGGATCGCTGGTGTGAATCGACGAGCACAACCCCTGGAACTTCGCGAGGGCTCACGGACGTCCTCTCTCTCGCCGGTCCCGGGTGGCGGCGCCGGCCCGGCCGCGCTGAAAGCGATGCGCGGTCGGGCCCGTCCCGGGCAGAGCATGAATAGAGAGTTACAGCCGTGGATGAGAAAACGCACCTTCTCGAATGCCGATATGCCTTTTCGGGCTATCGGGACTCCGGCGGCCCGTCGAGTTCGAGCAGCGCACGGAGGTCCCGTGGCGTTACGGACAGGTCGTTGAGCGTGGCCGTGGCTTCGGTGTTCACGACGAAGCGCAGCGCCCCCTCAGAAGCGGCGGCCTCGCCGTCGGCGGTCATGGCGCCGCGGAGGGCCCGGAGACCGCTCGCGAGACGCGCCGCCGGCGCCCGCCGGTCGCGGCGGCGCCGGGCGGCCATCCGGTGCACGTCGAGGCGGACCGCGCGGGCGAACGCCTCGCGCACCTCGTCGTCCGAGCCGTGGGCCACGGCCTTGGACACGGTCTCGGCCGGTTCTTCGTAGCAGGATTCGAGGTCGCGCAGCACGGCCGCGGCGACGCCGACCGAGTGGTTCTTGATCGCGGCGAGGTTGAACGTGAACGCGCCCGTCCGGCCGTACCGGGTGATCTCGTCGCCCTCCCGGGGGCAGCCGACCACGGTGACCGGAGCGGTGCGCACGCCGGCCGGTCCGAGCAGGAAGCCGTGGCCGTCCACCTCGACGCCGCGCCCGGTCCGCCGGTGCCGCACGGCGATGCCCCTGCGCAGCAGGTTCCTCCAGAGCGCCGAACCGACGCGCCCGTAGTCGGTCTCCCGCCCGAAGTTGGAGATCACCAGGTCCGCCTCGACCGTCCGCGCCGACGCGGGCCCGGACACCGACACCCGCAGGGCGCCGGCCTCGGTGGCGGCGATCCCGCGGACGGCGCCGGTGGTGACGACGACCTGGCCGCCCTCCGCCATCGCGGCGTCGACGAACTCGGTGATGTAGGGGACGGCGCTCACGCGCAGCGTGGCGAGCAGGCTCCCGTACCGGTCGAGGAGCGCGCGGAGATCGGCCGAGGGGACCCGGGCCAGGACCTCGGGCAGGTGGGGCTCCCAGGCCTTGGCGATGCGCTCGCTCACGACCGCGGGCGCCACGCCGGCATGCCGCCGGGCGACGTGGACGCGGGCGCGTTCCCACTCGTCCCTGAAGAGCCGGACGAGCTCGTCGCACCCCTCGTAGCCGTCGGCGTGCAGCCGCGGAGCCGGCAGCTCGAGGACGTGGTGCCGGTGGTCGGAGGGATAGGTGCGCAGCGACAGCCCGGAACGCGAGATCATGTGGATCTTCCCGGTGTGGCCGTGCCGCAGCAGGAGCGACGCCGAGTCGTACGCGCTCAGCAGCGTGCCGACGATGGCGACCTCGGCGTCCCGCCGCACGCCGAGGATCCGCTCGATCCCCTGCTCGGAGTACGGGTGCCGTACGAAGCAGGGGTGGTCCTCGACGCCGGCGGCGAACGGGAGCTCCCGCTCTTCCAGCCCCGTGGCGAGGACGGCGTGGTCGGCCTCGATCGCCAGCTGGTCCGGCCCGGCGCCGGACCGCGGCGAGGAGCGCTTCTCGACGACGACTCGCACGCGGTCGGTGCCACCCGCGGTGCGGACCGTCATGTCGACCGCCTCGCCGTCGACCTCGAGCAACTCCACGCCGTCCGACGCCTCGCGTGCGGCCTCGGCCAGGCGCGTGCTCAGGTAGTCAGCGTAGAGCCTGCGGGGCGCCGGTCCGGACTCGGTGAAGGTGAAGCCGCTCCACCTCGGGGGCCAGCCGGTCCGGTCGGCCTCGGTGTTGGCCCAGTCCACGAAATCGTCGACGTCCTCCCGGAACATCGACATCCGGCCCGCCTGAATATTGAAGACGTGATGCCAGTGGTTGCCCGAAGGATGATAGGCCACGCCCGCACTGCGATATTCGGGCCGCCGCTCTATCAGCACCACTTGTAAAGGTTCCCGGGCGAACTGCATGAGACGTATGGCGGTGGCGGTTCCGGCTAAGCCCGCGCCGACGATGACGACCCTTCGGGTCTCTGGAAAGCCCACGTGGCAACCCCCGCCCGCACCGAACGGCTACAAAGCATTCACTGTCGAGCGTAGCGCATTGCCATCCGCGCTCAATGGTTCGGCGGCGGATCGGGTGGCGCATATTCCTGCGGCGGCGTTCGCGCCGGAAAATCGGCTCCCCGTGAATGGCCCCACACGCCGGGCAATTCGCTATATGAATTAATAGCGGATGCCTCGATCGGTGAACGGCGGGCCGGGCGTTCGGGAGCCGCGTCACGTGGGCGGGGCCGCGCCGGCCCGCGCCCGTCCGGGTCTCCGAGCGCTACCGGTTTTCCCTGTGTCGGCCGCGAGCCGCTTCAGGCGATCTTCGCGTCTCAGACGGTGAGGCGGCGCCAGACCTCGTCGAGGGCGAGGTGCAGGGCGCCGGTGAGGACGGTGTCCTCGGCGAGGCCGGAGAACTCCACGGCGGGCGGGGTCAGGGTCAGTTCGGTCAGGTGCCGGGTGATGGCGGTGAGCAGGACGGGCCCGGCGCGGGCGACGCCGCCGCCGATCACGACGGTGTCGGGATCGAGGACGAGCACGGCGGGGGCGATCGCCTGCGCGAAGGTCGCGGCCACGGCGTCCACGACCCGCTGGGCGGCGGCGTCGCCGCCGAGCTGCCCTGGTACTTCCCGTCGCCGGCCGCGTACGCGACCAAGCTGGAGGA
>NZ_JBFARL010000176.1:0-16219 GCF_040674655.1 Actinomadura sp. NPDC049753
CGGTCCCATCCCGAACCCGGAAGTTAAGCCCTTCAGCGCCGATGGTACTGCATGGGAGACCGTGTGGGAGAGTAGGACGCCGCCGGACACATATTAGGAAAGGGCCCCGCCGTTACCGGCGGGGCCCTTTTCCGTTTTCTGTCCCTGCCCGCTGTTAGTCTGCGCGCCATGAATCACCTGTTCGCCCGGCTTCTGGCCGGGCGTCTCTGCGTCTACGAGGTCGACGACGCCGCGGAAGGGCCTCTCCAAGCGGCCTGGTCCGTCCAGGTCGGTGCCGAGCTGGACGCGGGCAGTCTCGCCGTCGCCCCTGGGGGCGGTTCGCTCGTCTACGCGACGCAGCACGACATCGTCCGCCTGAGCCGCGACGGTGCCGAGCTGTGGCGGTACGCCTTGCTGCCCAGGTCGACCGAGAAGTACGGGCACAGGCCGACAGCCGCCTTCTCGCCGGACGGGACGCTGGTCTGGGTGTACCGGCCGGATGCGATGGCGGGCCGCGGAAGCCCCGACACATGGGTGGTTCTCGACGCCGGGTCCGGGGAGGTCCGCGCGCAGGCCGATCTGGGGTCCTGCGGGCACGGGGGAGAGCACCTGGCGCTGCCGGACGGGTCACGGATGCTGCTCGACGTGGGCGAGGGCCAGGACGGTTCACTCGTCTTCGCCGGCTCCCTCAAGGGGGCGACGCTGGAAGTGGAGCGATACCCGTGGGACGACCGGTGCGTCATGGCCCTGGCGCCGGGCGGCGGGCAGTTCATGAGCATCGACCACGGGCAGGCAGACGTGGCCTTCCACGAGTGTCCGAGCGGCGAGGTGGTGCTGAGCCTGCCGGTGGCGGTGTTCGGCCACGACCCCGAGGACGCGGCCTTCGAGTGGAGCGGCGGGTATCTGGACGCCGACACCGCCATCGTCACCATCTGCGGTGAGCGGGAAGAGGACGACGTGCCGGACGATGAACGGGAATGGCACGTCCACTACCGGATCGATCTGCGCACCGGGGGAGTGGTCGACCGGTTCGACGCCCATTCCCGCCATTCTTACGATCTGGAGCCGCTGGGGGACGGTTCCTGGCTGACCTCGGACCCGGACGGTCGGCCCGTTCGTTGGGTCGATCGAGGAGAGGGCGGCTGACGCCGATCCTGGGAAGGCGCCGCCCGGCCCACCGCCCGGCCCACCGGCCGGCTGGGTCTCGGCCGGTGGACGGTGCTGCGGTGAGGCGTCAGAACTCGTCGCCGGCGAGGACGGTGTCGGCGTCGACGATCCGGTACGCGTAGCCCTGCTCGGCCAGGAACCGCTGCCGGTGGGCGGCATAGTCCTGGTCGAGGGTGTCGCGGGCCACGACGGCGTAGAAGCGCGCTCCCGCACCGGACGCCTTGGGCCGCAGAAGGCGACCCAGCCGCTGCGCCTCCTCCTGCCGGGACCCGTAGGCGCCCGAGACCTGGACGGCGACGGACGCCTCGGGAAGGTCGATGGAGAAGTTCGCCACCTTGGAGACGACCAGGACGTCGATCTCTCCGCTGCGGAAGGCGTCGAACAGCCGCTCGCGCTCGCGGATCCGGGTCTCGCCCTTGATGACCGGAGCGTCCAGGAGCGCGCCGAGCTCGTCCAGCTGGTCGATGTACTGGCCGATGACGAGGGTCTGCTCGCCGCGGTGCCGGTCGACGAGCGCCTGGATGAGCTTGGTCTTGGTGTCGGTCGTGGCGCAGAAGCGGTACCGCTCCTCGGGCTCGGCGGTCGCGTAGGCGAGGCGCTCGGAGTCGGTGAGGGTGACGCGGACCTCGACGCAGTCGGCGGGCGCGATCCAGCCCTGCGCCTCCATGTCCTTCCACGGCGCGTCGTACCGCTTGGGGCCGATGAGGGAGAACACGTCCCCCTCGCGGCCGTCCTCCCGGACGAGGGTGGCGGTGAGGCCGAGGCGGCGGCGGGCCTGGAGGTCGGCGGTCATCCGGAAGATCGGCGCGGGCAGCAGGTGGACCTCGTCGTAGACGACCAGGCCCCAGTCGCGGGCGTCGAAGAGCTCCAGGTGCGCGTAGGCGCCCTTCCTGCGCGTCGTCATGATCTGGTAGGTGGCGATGGTGACCGGCCGGATCTCCTTCTTGGTGCCGGTGTACTCGCCGATCTCGTCCTCGGTGAGGGTCGTGCGGCGCAGCAGCTCCTGCTTCCACTGGTGCGCGGAGACGGTGTTGGTGACGAGGATCAGCGTGGTCGCCTGGGCGCGGGCCATCGCGGCGGCGCCGACGATCGTCTTGCCGGAGCCGCAGGGGAGGACGACGACGCCGGAGCCGCCGTGCCAGAACGCCGAGGCGGCCTCGCTCTGGTAGGAGCGCAGCTCCCAGCCGTCCTGGACGAGGGAGATGGCGTGGGCCTCGCCGTCCACGTAGCCGGCGAGGTCCTCGGCGGGCCAGCCGAGCTTGAGCAGGGCCTGCTTGAGGGCGCCGCGCTCGCTCGGGTGGACGGCCACGGCGTCGTCGCCGACGCGGTCGCCGATCATGCCCTTGATCTTCTTGGCGCGCAGCACCTCCTCCAGGACCGACCGGTCGGAGGACGACAGGACGAGCCCGTTCGCGGGGTCCTTCTCCAGCCGCAGCCGCCCGTACCGGGCCATGGTGTCGGCGACGTCCACGAGCAGGGCGTGCGGGACGGGGTACCGGGAGAACCGGATCAGGGTGTCGACGACCTGCTCGGCGTCGTGGCCGGCGGCGCGCGCGTTCCACAGCGCGAGCGGCGTCACCCGGTAGGTGTGGACGTGCTCGGGTGCCCGTTCGAGCTCGGCGAACGGGGCGATCTCCTTGCGGCAGGCGTCGGCCAGGTCGTGGTCGACCTCCAGCAGCAGCGTCTTGTCGGACTGGACGATGAGCGGACCGTCGGTCAAAGCAGAAGCCCCCGTCGGGTTTCGGAAGATCGATGCCTCGTCCGGACACCGGCATCGCTGCCGCACGCTACCCGAGCGGCGACCGCACTTCGCGCGTTCCGGAGAGGACGGGGTCTTCAACGCCCCGGCCACCGCGTTTATTGCGCGCCGGCGGCCGGCGGCGCGGCGCGGGGCGGGTCAGATCCCCTCGGAGGAGCCGTAGTCGGGGTCGGACATGACGCCGACGACGATGTAGACGATCAGGAGGGCGACGCCGATGACGATGGACGCGGCGAAGAGCGACCAGCTCCAGATCGTCAGTTTCCGGGCCGACTCCGGGTCGGTCTGGACGCGGCCGAGGGCGACCGCCGCGGTGATCAAGCCGGGGAGCGCCACGATGTTGCAGCACATCACGATCGCGACGGCGTTGCAGACGAGCGCGGCGATGGTGGAGCCGTTGCTCGTGGTCCGGTGGGGGACGCCCGGAGGCCCGTACCCGTAGCCGGGCTGGCCGTAGCCGGGCTGGGTGTAGCCGTAGCCCTGCCCGTACGCGCCGCCCGTGTCCCAGTGCTGGTTCCCGCCGTAGGGGTCGTCCCAGCCCGACGGCGGACGCCCTCCGTATCCGCTCATCGGGAGCCTCCCTCGCACCGTTCGCCCGGACACGCTATCCCGTCCGATGGGCCGTTGATTGGACCGTATGTGAGCTTCGCCGGTTCCCGCCTTTCCCGGCGTCCGGTTCCGGACACCGCAGGCCCGTCTCGGCGGATCGCGCCGGGACGGCTCAGGAGGCGTCGTCGAGTTCGGAGACCCCGGTGATGCGGTGCAGCGCGAAGCGGTGCACGGCCGCGCGGGTCGCGTCGTAGCCGGTGAGGAAGCCGCCCTCGACGCGGACGGGTTCGACGATGCGGCTGGACGCCTGCCCCTGCTGGTCGAGGTAACCGATCCAGACGCGGCCGCCGCGCTCGACGGCGCCGCGCAGCCGCTCGACGGTGGCCATCGCGGGTGAGCGGGGCGGCTCGCCGGACGGGGCCTGCCGGGCCTGCTCGGCGCCGTGCCGGGACGCCTCGTCGCCGGCGCGCAGCGCCCGCACGGCCGCGGAGATCATCGAAGCGTCGGTGCGGTCGTCGGGACGGAACCGGACGATCTCCGCGGTGGGCGGCGGGTCGGCGCGCTGCGCGTCCGGCCGGGTCACGATCACGCCGCCGCCGGGCGCCTCGGCGACCGGGGCGAGGCCCATGGCGCGCAGGCCGTCGAGCAGGTCGGCGCGCTGCAGCCCGGACGCCAGGACGGTCGGGGCGAGGCGGTACAGCCGCAGCGGCGCGGCGCGCCGGTCGGCGAGGATCTCGTCGAGGGTGGCGGGCGCGTCGGTCCGGACGTAGGACGACAGGGCGCCGACACGCAGGTGCCCGTGCCGGCGGGCGACGTCGTCGATCAGGTAGACGAGCGGCTGCGGGAGCGGGGTCGCCGAGTGCCGGGCGAGCAGGTCGGTGACGTCGGCGGCGGTCCGTCCCGCGTCCAGGGCCCGGCGGACGGACTCGGGGGTGAAGCGGTACACGGTGGCGCCGCCGGTCGACTCGACGTCGGCGGCGAGGGCCAGCTCCCGGGCGAGCTCGGTGACCAGCGGGCCTGGCGCGACGGCGGTCAGGTCGGCCTGGACGAGGATCTCGTCGACCGGCTCCGGGAGGTACTTCTCCAGCGCGGGCTCGGGGTCGTCGCCGGCGAGCAGGTCGCGGCCGAATGGGGCCAGCTCCCCGAAGCCGGTGAGCCCGAGGGCGGCGGCCTCGCGGAGCGTCCAGCCGACGAGGCGGTCGCGGGCGGGTCCGCCGTGGCGGGGCCGCAGCCACGCCAGCCGGGCCAGGAGCGCGTCCTCGCCGACGACGACGCCGCGGCCCGCGCCGGCGAGGACCTCGAGGACGGCGCGGCGGGTGGACGGCGCGCTGCTGCGCACCATCGCCTCGCTGAGGGCGTTGATGAGCCGGTCGCGGTCGTCGCGGTCGCCGGCGAGCCCGGCGGCGCGGTCGGACTTCAGCCAGCCGCGGGCCAGCTCCGTCCAGCGCCCGGCGGTGTCGCGCATCAGCCACAGGTCGTAGGCGGGGGTGGGCAGCCACTCGCCGTCGAGGTCGCCGCTGCGGGTCAGCAGGCCCGCCGCGTAGGCGACCTCGACGAGCAGGGCGGCCTTCCACTCCGGGACGTCCAGGAGCGTCGCGGCGGCGCGCAGGTCGCGGACGGCGAGGCCGCCGCTGCGCAGGACGGGCGGCGGTTCCAGGCCCCAGCGCTCCAGCAGGTCCTCGATGAGCCGGACGGCGCCCGCGGCCTCGCCCGCCGCGGCGCGCACGACCACGTCCTCACGGCGCGGTTCGACCGCCGCGGAGAGCGGCGGCGGCTCGGCGGGGACGTCCCGGAACAGCCGCCCGCCCCGCAGGTGCAGGGCGACCTCGCGGGGCAGGGTGACCGTGCGGTCGTCCTCGGCGGCGAGGAGGCCGCGCGCCAGGAGCCGCTCGATGGGGGTGGTCGCGGTGTCGAGCCGGACGGGACGGCGCGCGTCGGCGACCCGCCCGACCGGAGGCCCCCACGCGAGCTGGTCGAGGGCGGCCCGCGCCTCTGGCCCGGCGTCCTCGATCAGGGCGGCGGGGTCGCTCAGCAGCTCGGCGAGCCGGGCGAGGAGGCGGCCGGAGTCGGCGAAGCCGCGCGGAGCCTCGCCGTCCAGGTCGGTGACCAGGTCGGTGAGCCGCTCGGCGGGGTAGCCCGCGAAGACCTCCCGGACGGGCGGCCCGAGCCCGGCCGGGTGCGGCAGGCTCTGCCGGACGCCGGGCGCCGTGGCCGGGGCGCCGTCCCCCCATGCCAGGCCGAACCGGCGGAGGGTGGCGAGCGCGCCCTCGGCCTGCCCGGGGGTGGCGTCGAGGGCGGCGGCGAGCGCGTCCGGCCCGGCCGGAGCGGGCAGGACGAGCAGGGCCTCCAGGACGGCGAGGGTGAAGCGGTCGAGGCGGTCGAGCGCGCGGGACACGGCGGCGGGCGTGGCGGCGCGGGCGGCGAGCGCGGTCAGGTCGGCGGGGACGGGGGCGAGCAGCTCGGGACGCGCGGCCAGCAGCGCGCGCAGTTCGTCGTCGCCGCGCGCGCGCAACCAGTCCGCATACGTTTCCATGCCGTTCCCCAACTTTAAGTCGCGTGCATGCCGCAGGCACGCGGGCCTCCAGGTTAGAGGCCCGCGCGAGGTGGGGAACTCCGGCCGACCGCGATCAGGTGGCGGGCGTGCGGTCCAGATGCACCAGCCCGAGGCCGAGGCGTGCCCAGCTCTCCACGAACCGCTTCTCGTCGATGCGCGTCGGCGGCTCGTACATCGCCTCGTTCGCGAGCCAGTAGTTCACCACGGCGCCGCCGAGGATCGACGCGACCGCGGGCCAGTCCTCGTCGAAGCCCTCGAACTCGGGCTGCGCCGCCAGCCAGGTGGCGATCCCGTCGTACAGCGGGTTGACGATGCCCTCGCGCATCTCCGCCACCAGGTTCGGGAACTGGTCGAGGTCGCGGAACAGGACCCGGATGAGGTCCTGCTCCTCGCGCATCTTGGCGAGCCCGGCCTGGCACGTCATGCGCAGCCGGGTTTCGAGCGGGCGCTCCTCGAAGGCGGTGGACTGCGTGAGAACGTCGCTGATCTGCCGGCGGGTCCGCTCGATGTGCTCGCGGATGGCCGAGGAGAGCACCTCCTCCTTGGACCGGAAGTGCCGGTAGAGGCCGCCCGCGCCCGGGGACAGGCCGGCCGCCGCCTCGATCTCGGCGACCGACGTCGCCGCGTAGCCCCGGTCGGCGAACAGCCGGAGCGACTCGGCCACGATGCGGTCGCGCGTAGATGTCGTCATGGTGATGAATTCCCTCCGCAAGAACAGTAAGGCATGTTCACGCGGCCGGTCCCCGCGTCGCGTGCGGCGCGCCCGAATCCGTGATGCCGCTCGCGGCGGGGCGCCCGCCGACTAGAGTTCCTTCGTCCGCGCCCCGTCGCCGGAAGGGGCGTCGTCGGAAAGGTCGGCGATGTTCAAGTCTCCGCGGAAGGCGGCCGACGGGGCCTTCCTGCCCGAGGACTTCGTGGTGCCCACGCTGGTGGCCGGGCCCGACTTCCAGATCCGTCCGATCACCGTGCACGACGTGGTCAAGGACTACGGCGCCGTGATCGGCAGCCTGGACCGGCTGGCCGGCCGGTTCGGGCCCGAGTGGGGCTGGCCCGACCGCGAGTTCACCTTCGAGCAGGCCCTGATCGACGTGGCGTGGCTGCAGAAGCAGGGGCAGCTGCGGCGCTCGTTCAGCTACGTCGTGATCACACCGGACGGGGAGAAGCAGCTCGGCCGGATCCACGTCGCCCCGTCGGACCGTCCCGGCTCGGACGCGGTGGTGGTGTTCTGGGTGCGCGCCGACGAGGAGAACTCCGTCCTGGAGAAGGAGCTGGAGGGGTTCGTCCGCGAATGGGTCAGCACGGCGTGGCCCTTCGACAAGGTCCGCTTCCCCGGCCGCGACTAGCCCAGGCGGCGGACGAGGCCGACGAGGATGCGGCCGACCACCAGGTAGACGAGGGCGGCGAGGCCGTAGTTGACGGCGACCTCCACCTTGGGGTTCTCCGGCTGGAAGACGTCCTTGAACTGCCAGCACAGGTCGGTGGCCCGGTCCCCGAACCAGCGGACGAGGTCGTTGGCGGTGTTGGCCTCGAACGCGACGAAGACGATGTGCACGGCCAGGATCGCCACCACGAGCGTGGTGGCGATGGAGACCGCCGCCGCGAGCAGGCCGGCGGCGCGGCGGCGGGTCGCCGCGGCGGCGGGCAGCCGGCGGGCGCGCGGGGCGCGGTGGTCACCGCCGGGCTCGGTCTGGGTCCCTGCCATGTGCGGCCTCCTTCACCGGGTCGGGCGCCGGTCGTCCTTGGGGCGGGGGTGGTGCGTTCGTATGCTGCGTTTTCCCTGGTCAGGTGGTTTGTGGTCGAGGGCCCGGGTATATGCGAGACACGGTCCCGCGCTCTCCTACTCGGATCCCGTCGCATCGCCACTACCAGGAGAGCGCGGGTCCTTGCGTGTGTCCACCCCCCTTACCCTGTGGGCGTGCTCGATCTTTCCTCCTCCGCGCCGTCCCGCGACGGCCTCGCGATCGGTTTCGACCTCGACCTGACCCTCGCCGACACCCGCGCCGGGATCGGCGCCGTCTACGCGGCCCTGGCGGCGGAGACGGGCGTGCCGATCGACACCGCGCAGGTGGTGCGGCGCATCGGGCCCCCGCTGGAGGAGGAGCTCGCGTACTGGTTCCCGCCGGAGGAGGTGCCGGCGATGGCGGCGCGCTACCGGGCGATCTACGCCGACGTCGCGGTCCCGGCGACCGTGCTCATGCCGGGGGCCGCCGCCGCGCTGGAGGCGGTGCGGGCCCGCGGCGGGCGGGTGGTCGTCGTGTCGGGCAAGAACCAGGCCGACACCGAGCGGACCGTCCGGTACCTCGGGCTGGCGGCGGACGCCGTGGTGGGCGGCCTGTTCGGCGCCGACAAGGGCGCCGCCCTGCGCGAGCACGGCGCCGGCGCCTACATCGGCGACCACACCGGTGACGTGGACGCCGCACGGGCCGCCTCGGCGGTGGCGGTGGCCGTCGCGACCGGCGCGTACGACTCGGCGGCCCTCACCGCCTACGGCGCGGACGTCGTCCTGCCGGACCTGCTGGCGTTCCCCGGCTGGCTCGGCGGTTTCCGGGCGGGCTGACCCGGCCCCTGCGGGCTGAGCTGCGCGGCGATATTCGGATGCCGTTCCGGGGCGGCCGGGATAGCGTCGATCGCGTTGCCCCGTAGGCCTCGCGGCGCCCCCGGCATGTTCACCGGCCCGCGGCGAGGCACTAATCTTGGGGTCGATTCAGGACGCTTACCGAACGAGGTCTCCGGTGCCGACTGGCAAGGTCAAGTGGTACGACTCCGACAAGGGGTTCGGCTTCCTCACCCGCGACGACGGCGGTGAGGTCTTCGTGCACTCGTCGGCGCTGCCGGCCGGGGTCACGACCCTCAAGCCGGGCCAGCGCATCGAGTTCGGCGTGGTCGAGGGGCGCCGCGGTCAGCAGGCCCTGCAGGTGCGGGTGCTGGAGACGCTGCCGTCGGTGGAGAAGACCATCGCCAAGCAGCGGCGCAAGAAGCCCGACGAGATGGTCGTCATCACCGAGGACCTGATCAAGCTGCTGGACGGGATCTCCAACACCTACCGGCGGGGCAAGCACCCGGCTCCCGCGGAGGCCAAGAAGATCGCGATAGTGCTGCGCGCGGTCGCCGACGACCTGGCGCCCTGACCGTCCCCGCCCGCTCCCGACCGCCCCGGACGCCTCGCGGCGCCGGAGGTCAGGCGCGCATCTCGTGGTGCGCGTCCTTGAGCGGGCCGGTGCGGTCGGGCCTCCCGGCCCGGCGCTGGACCCCGGCCTGCCGCATCACCAGCAGCCCGAACGCGAGGGCCAGCGCCGCCGCGACGACCGCGAGCGCGAGCCGCCCGTCGGCGACGATCGACATGCCGAGGCCGAGCAGTCCGCCGAGGACCCAGCTGAGCTGGTGCAGGGTCTCCGAGACCGCGAAGGTGGACGAGCTCACCTCCTCGCCGATCTCGCGCTGCACGACCGCGTCCATGGACAGCTTGCCGAGCACCTGCCCGAGCCCGGCCGCGGTCGCCACGGCGAGGGCCGCCCACAGCCCGAAGAACGCGGCGCCCGCGGCGGTGACGCCGGTGACGCACGCCAGCGTCGCCGAGACGATGAACCGCGGCGCCCGCGCCTTCATCCAGGCGCCGAGCGCGGTGCCGATCAGCCCGCCCGCGCCCGCGCACGCCGCCAGCAGGCCGAGGGCGACGTGGTGCGACACCGGGTCGAACCGCTCCTGGCGCAGCAGGAACGCCAGGTAGATGATCAGGAAGCCGGAGAACGCGCGCAGCACCGCGTTCGCCTGCATCGCCTCGGCGACGACCGGGCCGACGCGCGGCAGCGCCCGCCACGCGCGGCGCGGGGCGGCCTTCTCCGCCGCCGGTTCGGCCTCGGGGACGTCCACGTGCCGGGGCAGCCGCATGGTGAACACGGCGCCCAGCAGGAACAGGACCGTGCCGATGCGCAGCACCCAGCCCGGCCCGACCAGCACGGCGAGGCCGGCCCCGGCGGGCGCCGTGATCGACGCGGCGATGAGCCCGGCGAACGAGCAGCGCGCGTTCGCCGTCACCAGCGGGATCTCCTCCGGCAGGACGCGGGGGGTGACCGCGGCGCGCAGCACCCCGAAGGCCTTGGACAGCACCAGCACGCCGAACGCGGCCGGCAGGAAGGTGACCTGGTCGCCGTGGGGGAGCGCGCTCGCCAGCGCCCAGCACAGCAGCGCCCGCATCACGAACGTGCTCGCGATCGCGTACCGGCGGACGTGCCTGGCCCGGTCCAGCGCGGGGCCGATCAGCGGTGCGACCAGCGCGAACGGCGCCATCGTGACGACGAGGTAGAGGGCGACCTGGCTGCGCGCCTGGTTGACGTCCAGGCCGAAGAACAGGGTTCCCGCGAGCGCGACCGTGACCAGCGCGTCCCCGGCGGAGTTGAACGCGCACGCCTCGATCAGGCTGCCGAGCCCGCTGCGGCCGGCGCCCTGGGCGTGGGTGACGCGGCGGGTGAGCCGCCCCGTCCCGAGCGCCGCCGAGCGCGCTGCGCGGCACGCCCGCGCCGCACCCCCGGCGACGGCGCGTGCGGACCGACCCGCCCGTGTCCGGTCTGCCATCCGCCCTGTTCTCTCCTCGCGGTCGTCCCGGCTCGGGGGCCGGGGGCGGCCATCGGAGTCCTCGACTGAGAGTACGTTCCCCGCTGGAATGAGGGATCACCTCGCGGACGGCGCCCGCCTTGTGCGGGACACGTGCCCGCATGGGCGAGAATTGACATGTGAGCCCACAGCGCCAGTCCAGCCCCGCGCGCTCCGCCGCCGCGCGCACCACGTCCGGGGCCGCCCGCCGGTCCCGCACACCCGCCGTCGACTCCGCCTGCGCCGAGGCGGTCGACCTCGCCCGGGAGGCCGCCGAGGACACCGCCGGCCAGACCCAGGTCGGCGAGCACCTCGGCCTGCGCGCCGAGGGCGACCGGGTGGTGACGCACTACTTCGAGTGCCTCGACCCCGCGTACGTCGGCTGGCGGTGGGCCGTGACGGTGACCCGCGCGTCCCGCGCCAAGAACGTCACGGTCAGCGAGTGCGTCCTGCTCCCCGGCGACGACGCGCTCCTCGCGCCGCCGTGGGTGCCGTGGCTGGAGCGGCTGCGCCCGGGCGACCTCGGCCCCGGCGACCTGCTGCCGACCGCGCCCGACGACGTGCGGCTCGCGCCCGGCTTCACGCAGGTGGACGAGTCGACCGACCGCGAGGCCCAGTGGGAGCTCGGCCTCGGGCGCGTGCGGGTGCTGTCGCGGGAGGGCCGCGACGAGGCCGCCGCCCGCTGGTACGACGGCGTCGCCGGGCCCCGCGCCCCGATCGCCGCGTCCGCCCCCGCCCAGTGCTCCACCTGCGGCTTCTACGTGGTGCTGGCGGGCGCGCTGCGGCAGGTGTTCGGCGTCTGCGCCAACGAGTACGCGCCCGACGACGGCCGCGTCGTCTCCGCCGACCACGGCTGCGGCGCGCACTCCGAGGCCGTCTCCCTCCCGGCGGTGTCCGAGCACAACCCGCCGGTCATCGACGAGCTCGGCTACGAGGTCGTCCCCACCGGCGGTGACGAGGACGCCGCGTCCCTCGACGACGAGGCGCTCGGCCACAGCTGATCCCATGGAGGACGTGTTCGGCGCGCGGGCGCTGCGAGAGCGGGTCCTGCGCGCCTGGGCCGAGTCCCCGGCGCGCTTCCGCGAGGACGCCAACGCCGAGGAGGACCACGCCCTCGGCGGCTACCGCGACCGCGTCGTCATCGAGCTGGCGCAGAACGCCGCCGACGCCGCGCGGCGCGCCGCCGTGCCGGGCCGCCTCAGACTGGCGCTGCGCACCGGCGGGGAGCCGCTGCTGACCGCGGCGAACACCGGGGCGCCGCTCGACGCCGCCGGGGTGGAGGCCCTCTCGACGCTGCGCGCCTCGGCCAAGCGCGACGAGCCGGCGACCGCCGGCCGCTTCGGCGTGGGCTTCGCCGCGGTCGTCGCCGTGACCGACGCCCCGGCCATCGCGTCCGGGACGGCGGGCGTCGAGTGGTCGCTGGCGCGCGCCCGGGAACTGGTCGAGGGGATCCCGGGGCTGGCCGAGGAGCTGGGGCGGCGCGGCGGGCACGTCCCGCTGCTGCGGCTGCCGTTCGCCCTGGACCGGGCGCCCGAGGTCCCGGCGGGCTTCGACAGCGTCGTGCGGCTGCCGTTGCGGGGCGAGGCGGTGGAGCCGGTCCGGCGGCAGCTCCGGCAGGTGGGGGCGGCGCTCATGCTGGCGCTGCCCGCGCTGGAGCACGTCGAGATCGACGTCGACGGGGACGTCCGGACGCTGACCGCCGAACGGCGCGCCCCGGGCGAGGTGATGATCGACGGCGGGCTGTGGCGGACGGTCGAGGCGCACGGGGAGATCCCCGCGGAGCTCCTGCGGGACCGTCCCGTGGAGGAGCGGGCCCGGCCGTTCTGGCAGGTGCGGTGGGCGCTGCCCGAGGGCGGGCTCCCCGGCGGCACGCCCGGCGTCCTGCACGCGCCCACGCCCAGCGACGAGCGCCTCGACCTGCCCGCGCTGCTCATCGCGTCCTTCCCGCTCGCGCCCGACCGGCGGCACGTCGCGCCCGGTGCGCTGGCCGACCTCCTCGTCGACCGGGCCGCCGAGGCCTACGTGCGGCTGCTGGGCGAACTGCCCGTCTCCCCGAAGGTGCTGGAGCTCGTGCCGGGGCCGATCGCCGCCGGAGAGCTGGACGCGCGGATCCGGCGGGGGATCCGGGAGCGGCTCCCGGAGGCGCCCGTCCTGCCCCACCGGACCCGCGGGCGCGACGCGATCGCCGTGGACGCTCCCGCCGCGTTCGTCGAGGTGCTCGGCGGCCGGGGCGCCGAGGAGGAGCCGGACACCGTCGTGGGCGGCCTGCTGCCGCCGGAGTGGCCCGCGCGGAGCCCGGCGCTGGCGGCGCTCGGGGTGCGGCGGGTGGAACTGGCCGACGTCATCGACGAGCTGGCCGCTGTGGACCGGGAACCGGCGTGGTGGCACCGGGTGTACGACGCGCTCGCCGGGGCCGCCACCGACGCTCTGGGGGCCCTGCCGGTGCCGCTGGCGGGCGGGACGGGGCGTGTCGTGCGGGGGCCGCGCGGCCTGCTGATCGCGGACGGCGTGGATCCCGCGGGCCTGGACGTGCTGGGGCTGCGCTTCGTCCACCCGGACGCCGTGCACCCGCTCCTGGCGCGGCTCGGCGCGGTCGAGGCCGGGCCGCGGGCCGTGCTGGCGGACGCCGCCGTGCGGGCGGCCGTCGAGGAGTCCTTCGACGCCGACGATCCCGACGCGGTCGCCGAGGCCGTGCTGGGCCTGGTCGCGGCCGCGCACGCCGATCCCGGCGACGAGCCGTGGCTGGCCGAGCTGGCCCTGCCCGGCGACGACGGCGAGCTCTACCCGGCGGGCGAGCTGCTGCTGCCGGAGAGCCCGCTGCGGGAGATCATGGCCGACGACGCCCCGTTCGGCGTCGTGGACGCGGAGGTCCTGGAGCGGTGGGGCGCGGAGACGCTCACGGCCGCCGGCGTCCTGGACGGGTTCGCGCTGGCCAGGGCCGAGGACGTCAACCTCATGGGCCTCGCCGACGAGGCCGAGAGCCTCGAACTCGACGACGAGGACCTGTGGGCGGACGACGTGCTGCGCCGGACCGGTGAGCAGGACCTCCCCCCGCTCGTTCCCGAGTTCGCGGCGGTCCGCGACCTCGAACTCGTCGACGACTGGGCGGCGGCCCTCAGGGTTCTCGCCGCGCCGCCGTGCCGGTCCGCGATCGTGGATCCCGCCCATGTCGCCCTGCACACCGGGCGGCGTGTCGTCGTCCCGTCCTACACGGCGTGGTGGCTGAGCCGCCGTCCCGTCCTGGACGGCCGCAGGCCGGGCGAGTTCCGCCTGGGCGGCGACGAGGCGCTCGCGGGGCTCTACGACGTCGCGCCGCAGGGCCTGGACGAGCAATTCCTGCTCGCCCTGGGCGTCCGCACGTCACTGGTGGATCTGCTCGATGAGCCCGGGGGCGCGCAGGAACTGCTGGATCGCCTGGGAGATGCCCGGCGGCCGGTGGGGCGGTCCCAGCTGGGCGGGCTCTGGACGGCGCTGGCCGACGCCCCGGACGCGGCCGTCGAGCCGCCCGAGCGCGTGCGGGCGGTCGTCGACGGCGACGTCGAGGTGGTCGACGCGGCGGACGCCCTCGTCCTGGACGGCCCCGACGTGCTCCCCCTCCTCCAAGGGCAGCCGCTCGTCATCGCCGGGCAGGGGCGCGACGCGCGCCTGGCCGAACTCCTGGACCTGCCGCTCGCCGGGGAGGAGATCCCGGGGCTCGTGGGGTCGGACGGCGAGAGGCGTCCCGTCCCGGAGGCCGTCAGGGCGGTTCTGCCCGGCGCTCCCGCCGGCTACCTCGCCCATGAGCGCCTCATCGTGGACGGCCAGGACGTCCCGTGGTGGACGAGGGACGGCGAGATCCACGCGAGCGGCGTCGCCGGCCTGGCGCGGGCGCTCGCCTGGTCCACCGGGCACTGGGGCGACCGGCTCCTGCTGGAGGCCGTCCTGCGGGCCCCCGAGACCCTGCCCGTCCTGCTCGCCGAGGACGATCTGGAGGCCTAGGGAGCCCTAGGAGGGCGTCTCGCGCCTGGCGGCGCGCTCGGCCTCCTGCCGGGCGCGACCGGCCTGGAGCCGGGGGACGTACCACACGGCGAAGAGCCCGATGCCGATGCCGGCGCAGCACACCCACAGCCACCAGCGGTCCTGCGACGGCAGCCCGACGATCAGCAGCACGACGAGCGCCACCGCCCAGGCGGCCGCTCCCACGGCCGCGATGCGGACGTCGTTGGTCTGCATCGGCGGCGGATCCGGGCGGCGCGGAGGGCTCATGCGATCAGGCTACGCGGCCCCGGCCCGCCAGTCCGCCGGTGACCATCGTGATGAGCAGCTCATAACTGCCCTCCAGGTCCGCGGGGAGGCCGAAGCCGCCTGCCGCCTCCAGGACGGCGAACCCGTGGACGGCCGAGCGCAGGCAGCGCGCCGCGTGGACGAGCTCCGGCCCCTCCAGGGCGTAGCCGCGCAGCGCCCCGTACAGGATGTTCAGCAGCCGCTCCGCGGCGTCGCCGGCCGAGCCGCCCTCCGGGACCGCGGTCTGCTCCATCGCCCCGTAGCGGCCCGGATGCTCCACCACGTACGCCCGGTAGGCGTACATCAGCGCCCGGACGGCGTCGTCGCCGGACCGTCCGAGCGCGGCCTCCCCGAGCCGTTCGGCGAGTTCCTCCAGGACGCGCGCGGTCACCAGGTGTCGCAACTCGGCGAGATTGCGGACATGCTTATACAGGGAGGGTGTCGCGACCCCGGCCCTTCCCGCCACCGCCGCCAGCGTGAGGGCACCGGGGCCCTCGGCGTCCACGACGGCGACGGCGGCGTCCACGACCGCGTCGGGCGACAGTCCCGCACGGGGCATCGCGACCCTCCTCCATGTCTCTTTAGCTAACAGGCTAAGGAGCTTAGCGAAAGTGTCAAGTGGCGGCGTGGCAGCATGGGCAGCACAGGAGACCGAGGACGATGACATTGCCACCGATCCGGGGCCGCACGGCGTCCGCGCCCGGGCTGGCCGAGGAGCTGCGCATCTCGATCGCGCGGCTGTCGCGCCGGCTGCGCACGCTGCGGCCGTCCGCGGCGGGCGAGGGCGGCCCGAGCCCGCTGTCGCTCACGCAGTTCGCCGCGCTCGCCGCCATCGAGCGGCACGGGTCGATGACGCCGCGGGAGCTGGCCGACCACGAGAAGGTGCAGCCGCCCTCGATGACCCGCGTCATCGCCTACCTGGAGGAGCGGGGGCTCGTCGCGCGCAGCCCCCATCCGACCGACGGGCGCCAGGTCGTGCTGAACGCCACCGACGAGGGCGCCGCCCTGCTCGCCGACGAGCGCCGCCGCAAGGAGGCCTGGCTCGCCATGCGTCTCGGCGAGCTGACCGACGAGGAGCGTGAGATCCTCCGCCGCGCCGCGCCCGTCATCGACAAGCTCAGCCGCTCCTGACCCCGCCGCCGCGGGCCCGCGGGCACCGGGGGACCGCTTGATCGGGTTTCTTCGCGGTTGCCGGAATGCGGGCGGATTGATTACCGTTAGCCTTGGTAATGACTTCTGCTAACGAAACCCCCGACGAACCCGAGGGGACCGCGACGCGCGGCGCCCGCGGGCGGCGGGCCGCACACCCGGCCCGGGCCGCCGCCCTCGCGACCCCTGCCCGCCGTCGCCGCCCCGCC
>NZ_JBFARL010000177.1:0-16147 GCF_040674655.1 Actinomadura sp. NPDC049753
GTGCGGCGTGGGCGCCGGTCACCGGACGGCCGCGCCGAGCCGCGATCGTGCCACCGCCGCCCCGTCCGTCAGCCGCCGGCGATCACGGGGGCGCGCCGCCGCCCAAGAACGGACGCGCGTCGACCGAGCTGAAAAGCATCGCCGGTACGAGGGACGTTGCTACTTGGCCTGGAATGGCACAGGGTTCCCCCGACCCGATGTAGCCAGGATGGCGGCGGTCGGAACCCGTCAAGGGCGCCCTTCGGGCGTCACTGCGTGATGGCTGCGCCACCCTTGACCGAACCCGTCCGCCGCTAGGTACAGGTCTCGACGGGTCGAGGGAAGGAAGGTGTGGGAAGAACAGCGGCTACGTCGCTACCCCGTCCACAGGATGTCGAGGATACGGAGCGTCTCTGCCTTCTCGTCCACCAGGAAGGTGAGCATGCCTTCGCCGCCGGCACCGAAGAAGGCGTGCCGGACCGCTGTCTGGTCTGCCCGTTCCGGTACCGCGTCCCACGGAGCTTCGAGGAGCTGGAGGAGGCGTTCAAGGAGCGGGCCGTTGCGGAGTCTCCTCGGGGAGTCCGTTCAACTCGTACAGCGCACGGCCGTGGAAGCCGTCGAAGCGGTACGTCACACTTGGCCTTCCCAGCCCGGCGGGGTGTAGCGGACGAAGGTGTCTTCCCTGCCCTGTAGCGCGTCCTGCACAGCCTCTTCGTAGCCGGGGCGGGCGTAGGCGATGGCCCGCAAGCGCCAGCGGCGTAGCAACGTCTGGACCTGCTTGAAGCGCGCCAGGTCGTGCGCGGCGTCGAGCGCCTCGTCATACTCGGCCCGGAACTGGTCGCGATGCGACGGCGGGAGCGCATCGAAGATCGCAGCCGGGTCCTCTCCGGGATCCCGCGATGCGGCCGGTTCCTCGGGCTGAGCGGTCATGATGCCAATCTACCCGTGTACCGCACACGGGGACGGGACTCCCCCGCAGGGCCACGTGCAAGATCCGGAGTATGCACGGAATGATCTCGTGGGCGGTGACGAGCTGCCGAGGAGTGTGCGCAGGTGGGCCGGGGCGCGGGGTCGTCGGAGAACCTCGGACTTCTCATCCGACGGTCGCGGGTTCGAATCCTGCCGGGCGCGCCACCCTCTCACCCGCACGAACGCCATGCCAGGGCGACGCGGGCGCTGTGGGGGGTCTTGGGCGGGCACGCCCGCAGACGGCCGTTCCGCCGCTGCAACTGCCGGCGAATGACCGCGGTGTCGTGCTACTTGGCGCCCGGCGAGGGGACCGACGGATCAGATGCCGGGTCGAGGTCTTCGCGCGGAGTGTCCTGCGGCTCGGCTTCGGCCGGTACGCGTACCAGCCAGACGGCGCACACGGCGGTGACCGCGGCCATGAGGACCAGCAGGACCCGGTAGTCGACGACCAGGGACAGTGCTGCGCCGAGCGCGATGGAGACGGTCTGCGGAGTGCTGACGACGCCCATCGCCGCGGTCAGCGCTCGGCCGCGCAGGGCGTCGGGCGTCCGTCGCTGCACCGCCATGACCAGGCCGACGGTCGTCCAGCACATGCCGAACCCGAAAAGGAACGCCCCCACCGCCACCGGGGGGATGGCGGGCGCCAGATAGACCAGGGACGCCATCGTCACCAGGGTGATGCCCAGCATCACCGTGCGCAGGTCACCGACGCGGCGGATGGCGGCGCCCGCCGCCAGGCCGGCGCAGACCGCGCCCGCGCCCTGCACACTGCTCAGCACGCCGACGAACGCGGGAGCGCGGTGAAGCCCGTCGTCGACGATGGAGAAGATGAGCGTCTGAGAGAAGCCCGTCACCAGCATGGCCAGGCCCAGTGCGCCCACCAGCGTGCGCAGCGGCGCGGACCGGTAGATGTGGCGCAGGCCCGACAGCACCTCTTCGCGCAACTCCAGTGCACCGGTGACATGACGCTGGTCACCGGGCGCCCGGATGAGCCACACGCATACCGCGGCCGCCAGGAACGTCGCCGCGTCCAGCAGAGCCACCACGTGACCGCCCGCCACTGTGAACAACGCCGCGCCGAAGAGGGGGGCCAGCAGCTTCACTCCGTCGGCGGAGGTCTGCAGCAGGCCGTTGGCGTCGGGGAGTGCGTCCTCGTCCACGATCGCCGTGACGAGGGCGGCCTGGGTGGCGGTGATGATCACACCGGCGATGCCGTAGCAGAGGATGACCGCGTACAGCACCCAGACCTGGCCCTCGCCGCGCACCAGCAGGCTGAGCAGCATGACGCCCGCCATCACCAGGTTGGTCACGATGAAGATCTGGCGGCGCGGGAACCTGTCGATGAGCACCCCGGCGAACGGGGCGAACAGGAACGGCAGGGCGACGAAGAAGAACGCGCCGCCCGCCGCGGCATTGCTGCCGGTCAGCTCCTTGACCCAGATGCCGAAGGCAATGATGAGCGCCCGGTCGCCCAGGGTCGACAAGGTCTGGCCGATGATCAGGAGTCGGAACCCACGATTGGTCAGCAGAACCCTCACGGGCGACCTCCTCGGCGGTGAGGCAGAACTACAAGACCATGCCATATCGGCGCGTTCGAAGATATGGAAGTCCGGTGGCCGGATCCGGCGCTCGGCAATTCCGCCCCGTCCATTTACGATCGGTAAAGATCATGTGTCGGACGATCAATCGGACACCTGAGCGACAGCACCGTCGTCCTCCCGGCCACCCCTTCGGGACGCGATGAACGGGCATGAGGCCGCTCGCCGGTTGCCGTCCGTGCGAGGAGGTCGAAATGTCGGAGGCGCCGGTCGCGGACCCGGTCGCGGGACTCGCGGAGCCCGCGGCGCTGCTGGATCCCTACTCCCTCTTCGGCCGCCTGCGCGAGAGCGCGCCCGTCTACCGCAGCGCCTTCCTCGACTCCTGGGTGGTGACAAGGTACGACGACTGCGCCGCGGTGCTCCGCGACACCGAATCGTTCGCCTCGGACTGGCGCCGGATCGGCGAGGACGTACCGGAGCCGCTGCTGAGCATCCAGTCGCTCGACCCGCCCGAGCACACGGTCATCCGGCACTTCATGGTCGACGCGGTCCGCGGTCTCGACCCGGGCATGCTGCGCGAGCGCATCGCCGCCCAGGTCCGCGCCCGAGCCGAGCGGCTGCGCGCGGCCGGGGAGTTCGACTGCGTCTCCGACCTCACCGCGCCACTCGCCCTGGACACCATCACCGCGGTGCTCGGGGTGCCGCCCATCGACGCCGCGTGGTTCCTGCCCGTGTCGCAGACGATCGTGAACGGCATGGACGCCGGGATCTGGCCGGAGACCGCCGGGCCCGCCGTGCAGGCCCGCGCCGAGCTGGCCGAATACACCGGCCGGTGGCTGGACGACCCCCCGGCGGACGGGCTGGTGGCGCATGTGGCGGCCAAGGCGCCCGGCTCCGGCATCGCGCGCCCGGTGCTGCTGAACACGCTGCGGGCCGTCCTGCACGCCGGGTTCGAATCGGCGGGGCGGCTGCTCAGCAACGCTCTGGTCGTCCTGCTGAACGAGCCGGACACTTTGGCACGTTTCACTCGGGCTGACCCCTCGCTCGCGGTGGAGGAACTGGTCCGGTACGTGACGCCGGTGCAGGCCGACGGGCGGGCGTGTGTACGGGAGACGCGCGTCGGCGGCCATGTCATCGCGCCCGGCGAAGCGGTGACGATGCTGCTGGCCGCCGCGAACCGGGATCCGGCCAAGTTCACCGAGCCCGACGAGCTGGACTTCGCCCGCCGGCCCAACCCGCATCTGGGGTTCGGCCGCGGCGCCCACTCGTGTCTCGGGCAGTCGCTGGCGGTCCTCCAGGCACAGGTCGTCCTCGGCCTGCTCGCGACCGAGTTCCCGGGAATCCGCCTTGCCGACGAGCCCGTCTACCACCGGAACCTCACGCTGCGAGGCGTGGCTCGACTCAGAGTCCGCCTCGGCTGACCGACCTCAGATCCGTCTTGACAGAAAGGAGGTGGCACTATGCGTTACCTCCACTGAGTGACATAGGCGGGTGCCCGGCATAACGGGGCGCGCTTCCAACCTGCCACGATATGCCGGGCATTCACTATTCCCCGCGCGGCCAGTCTCAGGGACTCTGCACATCTCAACCTGGTTTCTGTCTCTCGGCATCACATGATTTCTTCTGGAGCGCTTGATGAGGGTGTTTGTGCGCACGAAAACCGCCTTGGCGACCGGCCTCGTCACCATGACCGCCACCATCCTTTCGGCCGCTCCACCGTCCGCCACCCACGCCGCCGCAGCCTCGGCGTCCGCCCACGTGACGGCAGGTCGTTCGAGCGGGGGGTCTGAGGAGCTGTGGCTGGCGCGGCTGTTGGCGGGGTCCACCCGCGGCGACGACGCGTGGCGGCACCTGCGTGTCCTCGACCAGATCGCCGCACGGAACGGCGGGGTGCGCGCCACCGGCACGCCGGGGTTCGAGGCCTCCGCGCGCTACGCCGCCAAGGTGCTCACCGCCGCCGGCTACCGCGTCCACCAGCAGCAGGTGCCGTACACCGACTATCAGGTCGACGCGGAGAGCGCGACGGTGACCGCGCCCGCCGCCCGGCAGGTGCGCGCGCTGGTCATGCGCTGGTCACCCGTCACCCCGCCCGGCGGTCTCGACGCCCACCTCGTCGTGCCCCGGGCCGCGGCGGGCGACGCAGCCGGATGCTCCGCCGCCGACTATGACGGGCTGCCCGTGGCCGGATCCGTCGTGCTCGTACGGCGCGGATCCTGCGGCTACACGGCGCAGCAACGCGTCGCCGCCGAGCTCGGCGCCCGGGCGATGCTGATCTATCTGGACACGCCGAGTCCGAACAACATCTACCGGCTGCACGCGTTCAACCCGCAGGCGTTCACCATCCCGGTGGCCAGCGTCACGCAGGCGCAGGCCGGACAGCTCGCCCAGGAGGCCGGGCAGCATCAGGTGCGGCTGCGTCTCGACCTGCGCGGGCACGCGGTCGCGGGAGTCACCACCAACCTGTTCGCCGAGACGCGCGGCGGCAGCGACGACCGCACCGTCATGGCCGGCGCCCATCTGGACAGCGTGACCGAGGGGCCCGGCATCAACGACAACGCCGCCGCGGCCGCCGCGCTGATGGCGACCGCGCTGCGGCTGGCTCCCCATCAGGACAAGGTGCGCCACAAAGTACGGTTCGCGCTGTGGGGGGCCGAGGAGCTCATCGACATCGGCTCCAACTACTACGTGCGCAACCTGCCGCCGGCCGAACGCGCCAAGATCGCGCTCTACCTCAACTTCGAACTGATCGCCGCGCCGAACGGGGTGCGGTTCGTCCTCGACGGGGACGCGAGCGAGCAGCCGCCGGGCACCCCGCCTGGCCCGGCGGGTTCGCAGGTCGTGGAGAAGGTCTTCAAGGACTACTTCGACCGGGCCGGACTCCCCTACGAAAGCCACGACCTGCGGGCCGTCGGCTCCGACCACGAGCCGTTCATGGCCGCGGGCATCCCGGTCGGCGGCCTGAACGGCGGCGTCCTCGGGGTCAAGACCGCCGCGCAGGCGGCGCGGTTCGGCGGGGTGGCCGGGCAGCTGTACGACCCCTGCTACCACCAGCCATGCGACACGATCAGCAACCTCGACCGCCGGGCTCTCGGCGAGAACGTGCCCGCCATCGCGTGGGCCGTGGGCCGCTTCGCCCTCGACGTCTCCGACCTGCCCGCCGGCGCCCAGGAGCAGCGACCATGACGACGTACCACCAGGCCATCGAATCGCTGACGGATCCGCCCGCCCCCTACCCGCCGTCCTCGCCGATGGGGCTCAGCTTCGACGTCGATGCGCTGCGCGCCGACCTCGACCGGCTGCGGCACCAGCGGTGGCGCGCCCAGCGCGCTTACAGCCAGGACGGCACTGCCACGGAGTCCGGCGTGGACTGGCGCATCCTGCCGCTGCGCAGCGTCGGCGGCGATCCGGTACGGACCGACCCGGGCGGCGCGGGCCTGACCGACTTCGCCGACACCCCGTGGCTAGCCGGCGCCCCGGCCCTCGCACAGGTCATCGACGCCCTGCCGGCGCCGGTCCGGGGCGTACGGCTGATCGCCCTGGGCGCCGGTGCGACCGTGCACGAGCACCGCGACTACAAGTACGGGTTCGAACGCGGGCTCCTGCGGTTGCACGTGCCGATCGACACCAACCCGGACGCCGTCGTGGTCATCGACGGCGTGTCCGAGCACTGGACGGCGGGACGGCTGTGGTTCGGCGACTTCGGCCGAAGGCACTACGTGGCGAACGGCGGGGACCGCTCCCGGGTGCACATGGTGCTCGATTGCCTGGTCAGCCGGGAGGTCGTCGGGTTGCTGCCGGACGAGTTCCTGGAGCTGCTGCCGCTGAGCGAGGTGATGTTCGCCCGCGAACCGGTGCCGCTGACCACGTCCGAACGCGACCGGCTGTGCTGCCGCTTCCGGCTGCCGGGCGACTTCGCGCAGTGGTCGGAGGAGGAGGTCGAGGCCAGGCCCGACAGCGACGCCGCGGTCGTCGTGCACGAGGACCGGCTCGTCCTCGCCATCGACGGCGAGCCCGCCTTCGGCCTGGTGCATCTCGGGCTTGGCGAGTTCCGCCTCAGCGGCTGGAGCGAGGAACGCACCCTCGCCGTCGAGTCCACCGGCCAGGTGCGGATCAGGGAACGCGCCGGCCGCGCCCTCCGCGAGTGGACACGCCCGGCACAGTTCACCCACGGCGGTCGGACGACGCCGGCCACGCACGCTACGACACGCCCTCGTTCCGACCAGACAGGCAGGTGACTCGCATGTCCTCCCCCGCTCGGGTCGCTCCGCTCGGCACCGACCCGTACGCCTTCCAGCCCGGTTACTACGATCTCTTCCGCGCCTCCCGCGGAGAGGGCGCCCTCCCCGACCCCCGGTTCTTCGCCGACCGCGCACCCCAGGGCGGGCACGCGCTGGAGATCGGCGCGGGTACCGGCCGGATCACGCTGGCCGTGGCCGAGCGAGCCGCCACCGTCCTGTGCCTGGAGCGGTCCGCCACCATGCGCGCGGTGCTGCTGGCCAAGCTCGCCGAACGCCCGCACCTGCGCGCCCGCGTCACCGTGCTCGACCGCGCGGCGCCCCACTTCGACCTGGCCCGCCGCTTCGACTTCGTGTACCTGGCGGGTGTGCTGGAGCACGTGCCGCACCCCGAACGGCCTGCGCTCTTCGAGGCGATCGCCGAGCATCTGGCCGAGGACGGCGAGGTGGCGATGGACATGGTGCTGTCAGAACCCGTACCGGACTGGCCCGAGCACGTCGCCGACGAGGCCACCCTCGGCGACTGCCGGTACGAGATGTCGTGCGAGGCGCGGCCCGACGGCGACGACCAGGCGCACCTGCGGTTCGTCTACCGCACGTACTACCAGGGCGATCTGGTGGCGACCGAAGTGGTGGAACGCGCCCACTACCTGCACCGGCCGGACGCCGTCGTCGCCGACCTGGCGGCGGTCGGGCTGACCCCGACGGCCGGAACCGCCCTCCACCCCGTCGCCAACGGCGAAGACCCCGGCACTCTGGTCGCCCGCCTTACGACCTGACCGACCAAACGTCATCCACTTCATCCTGAGGAGAGTTCGCGTGCAGGTCATCGGCGTCGGTTTCCTCCGAACAGGTACGACTTCACTCGCGCTGGCACTCGACCGGCTCGGGTACGGCCCGTGCTACAACATGCGGGTCCTCAACGCCGAGCCGGAGCGGGCCGCCGACTGGGCCGCCGCGATGGACGGCCGGCCGGTGGACTGGGGGAAGGTGTTCGCGGGCTACGGCTGCGCCGTCGGCTCGCCGGCCACCGCGTTCTGGCGCGACATCGTCGACGCGTTCCCGGACGCCAAGGTGGTGCTGACCGTCCGCGATCCGCAACGCTGGTACGACAGCGCCGCGCAGACCATGTCCGCCGTGCTCGCCAAGCCGCCGCTCCTCGTGCGGGTCCTGAGCTGGCGAGGCCCGCGCCGGCCCGATCCCGAAGCGGAGGTCCTCGACCGCGTCCAGCGGACGACGTGGCACCGTGAGATCGGCGGGCCGTTCGGCGACCGTGCGGAGATGGCCGAAAGATTCGAACGGCATGTCGCCGAAGTGAGGGCGCACGTGCCCGAAGACCGGCTGCTGGTGTTCGAGGTCAAGGACGGATGGGCGCCGCTGTGCGCCTTCCTCGGCCTACCGGTCCCCGACGAGCCGTTCCCCCGGGAGAACGACGCGGCCACGTTCAAACGGCGGCAGCGGCAGGCCCTGAAGAGAACGCTGGCCCCCCGGATCCTCGCCACCACCGCGATCGCGACCGGCGCCGCAATCACCTGGGCAATACACCGCAAACGCCACAGGTAGTTCCAGTGCGGCCGCCGCGGCGGCCCGTGGGGTCAGCGGGGCTTGACCTCGCGCAGGCGGCCCGTCTCGACCTCGTACACGAATCCGCGCACCGCGCCGGTGTGCGGGATGAACGGGTCGGCCTTGATCCTGCCGATGGACTGCTGGACGTCCTGGTCGGGGTCGGTGAAAGCCTCGGCCGACCAGTCCGGCTTCAGGCCGATCTCGTCCTGGACGGCGGCCTTGAAGCCGTCGTCGGTGAAGGTGAGCATGCCGCAGTCGGTGTGATGGATCAGGACGATCTCTCGGGTGCCGAGCAGCCGCTGGCTGATGGCCAGGCTGCGGCGCACGTCCGCGGTGACCACTCCGCCGGCGTTCCGTATGACGTGCGCGTCCCCCTCTGCCAGGCCGAGCAGCCCGTAGGGGTTGAGGCGAGCGTCCATGCACGCGACCACCGCCACCCCCTTGGCGGGCGGCAGGGGCAGGTCGCCCTTGCCGAAACCCGCCGCGTAGCGCTCGGCGTTGGCGAGCAATCCGTCCGTCGTGCTCATGAGTCCTCCACCCGTGCGAGAGTCCGGCGTCGGCCGCTCCGGCGGTTGCCTCCGGCTGGAACATGACCATATACCAACTAAATAAGTAGGAATAGTTCCCTACTGGCGATGGGCGCGTCACCCCGCCGTTCGCTAGAGACTCTCGGTGAGTCCGCCGGTGCTGCCTATGGTGTCGGGGCATCCCCCCTGGCTGACGGCGCGGATGCCGCCGCCGCGGGCGGCCGGGACGCAGGCGGTGGTCCGGGGGCCGCGGGACGGGGTGTAGAGGGAGGCGGCGAGGGAGCCGACCAGCGTTGTCAGGCGGGTCAGCCCGGCGTCGAGCGACGGGGCGGCGAGGCACTCGACGAGGGCGGTGCCCACGATGACGCCGTCGGCGGAGGTCGCGACTTCGGCGGCGTGGGCCGGGGTGGAGATGCCGAAGCCCACGCAGACAGAAGTGGTCGTGACCCGGCGCACCCGGTCGACGAGGTTCTTCGCCTGGACGACGTCCACCTCGCCGGAGCCGGTGAGACCGAGGCGGCCCGCCGCGTAGACGAAGCCGGTGCAGGCCGAGGCGATACGGGAGATCCGCTCGTCGGAAGCGTCCGGAGGGACGACGAGGATCCGGGCGAGCCCGTGCGCGTCGGTGCTCGCCGTCCATTCCGGCGCCCTGCCGTCGGGCAGATCCGGAACGATCGCCCCGCAGCCCCCCGCGATGGCGAGGTCGCGCGCGAACCGCTCGGCCCCGTACCGCTCCACGGGCTCCCAGTACGTCATGCAGACCACGGGGACCCCCGCCGAGGCGAGGGCCGTCACGGCGGTGAACAGGTCGGCGATCCGGGTCCCGCCCCGCAACGCGCTCTCGGTGGCCTGCCTGATCACAGGTCCGTCCATGACCGGATCATGGTGGGGCAGGCCGATCTCGACGATGTCGACACCGGCCTCGACCATGGCGAACATGGCCTCGATCGAGGCCGGCACGCTGGGATGGCCGATCGGCAGATAGCCGATCAACGCCGGCCGGCCCCGCTCCCGCTTCGCGGCGAGAACGCTCTCCAGCCATGCGCGACCATCCTGCTCGCCCATCCGCCACCCCCTCCAGCACCCGGCCCGCGGCCACCAGTAGTCGATCTTGGACATACTGTGGGGTACGAACCGCTTCCGGGAAGGGGTTTCGCATTAACAATTGTTGCGCTCGATGAACTTCCTCCTCCGCCTCGTGGCCTCCAGGGTGCACCTCGGGGGCCGGAAGGGGCGGTGCGGCGTCCGACCGCGCCGAGCTCGTCCCGTGCACGTCGCCAGCGGGTGAATCTGTGGAAGGCCCAGGCGTTGGCGGTTGTGTGGTCGTCGACGACCGAGCCGATGCAGTCGAACGACGTCAGCCGGGGCAGGCGGCCGGCCCCAGGGCGCGGCGTCCGCCGCCGACGGGGATGCGGCCGAGTTCCTTGACGTCCACGTGCACCGGTTCACCGAGCCGGTCGCGCTCGCAGCGGCGGCCGATCTGGCCGGTGGACCGATCGAGCCAGGCCAGCCGCTGCAGAACCGGCCGAACATCACCGGCAAAAGCCCCGACTGGAAGGCAGCCCTGAACGCCCTGGCGCTGCACTACGGTGACCGCATCACCCTGAACTGAAAGCCGATTACCACTTCACCCGCAGACTTTCAGACGGTCTCATCCCTGGCCAACCTCGCCAAGCACACGATCGACCATCCCATGAGGCTGATCAAGACCCCGTTTGAAACGCATCCAGCACCGGCCTGCCCTACTCAACGGCCTCCTCGCCCACACCCACCTACCACTCTGGTAACTCCCACTATTGAAGCTCTCTGGAAATACCGGTGTTCAGTCGCTCGCGGGGGCCACACCCAAGGCCTCGCTGATGGCGTCGTCGAGCGTCAGATAGCTGTCCAAAGCGAAGAAACCGCAGGGCTCGATGCGCTCGTTGAGCACATCGCCTCGGTCGTTGACATAAACTTTTTTTACCGGATTGTAGAAGCAATGCATGGCGAGCACGTCACTGTCTTCGAGCGGCACGTGCACGACGTTCTCAAAGAAGCCCTTGAGCCAGGGCTGCCGGTTGATGAACTTCGGTGGGACCAGCAGGTCGTCCACCGTCAGCGCTCCCAACTCGGGGACCTTCTCCTTCGAACGATGGCCGTAGAGGTAGATGAGGTTGTCCCCCGGCATGGGAGAATCTCCCATCGGCATGTCGACCCTGATCACCCGGCCGAACATGAAGTACTCGCCGGCCTGGGGAACGCGGAAGGCAAAGACGTCACCTTCCCGCAACTTCCGCCGTGACGGTTTCAATATCTCCATGTTCCGCTCTTCGAACCCACCTAGCAGCCATTAGACTTAAGCCATACCTCATCCTATGTTACAGCACGCTTGCAGTACTCGCCACGCCGCGGACTGATGCTGTTGATCTTATTGACGTAGTGTGGATTCCCGTTGATCATGGCTTGCTCGATCGCGCGCGCCTCGCCTCGAGTTAATCTTGAACCGGACGTGATCGGTGAAATCCTGAATCTCGCGCCGTGTTTCGATTGCCGCTTCCTTAAATTGATCGTGATACCGACGTATACGTCCGTTCCCCTTTTTTGTCATAGCCCAGGTACACCTGATAGCTCTTCCGCGTGTTATAACCGCTGCGGAGCCCGGCGGGAAGCAACTTGGCCAGGATCCTGGCGAGCGCGGAGCCGGTCCCCCTCCTTGATCGGCGGCATGCCGGGTGCCTTGCCGCACCAGTCGGGATTCGCCGTGCAGATTCCCGCACGGCTGACCGGCGATGAGGCCTACGGCGACAACACCGCGCTGCGCCGCCGCTGCACCGGCCGCAGCGTGAACTACGTCTTCGCGGTCTCCTGCGACCACCCGCTCGTACTCGGCGGCGCCCGCACCGGGCCGACACCGCCTTCGCCGCGGGTGAGACGGCGTGGCAGCGGGTCTCGTGCGGGGGACGGGGCCAAGGGCCGCCGCTGGTACGACTGGGCGTGGATCGGCCCGGGCGAACACCAGGGCGAACACCAGTGGATGCTGGCCCGCCGGTCGATCAGCGACCCCACCGACCTGGAGTTCTCCCAGTGCGCAGCCAACTGGCCGGTGCGCGTGCCCGAGTTGGTGCGGGTGGCCGGATCCCGCTGGAGCGTCGAGGAATGCTTCCGCCGGTTCGGGGAGCGGGGTGGTCGACCGGCGCCGCACCAGGCCCGCCCGGGTACGGTCCGCCGCCGGCCGTCGACGGCGGGCCGGAGCACGGCCCCGGCGCTGGGTGATGCCAGGCACCACACCAGCCGCGTGGAGCAGGTAGGCGGCGGTCTTCTCGGCGGCCGTGTGCGCGACCTCAGGTAGGACGGAGGTGTAGGTGTCGGCGGTCAGCACGATGCTGGAATGCCCGAGCATCTCCTGTACCACCTTCACCTGCGCCCCGGCCGCGCGCGCCAAAGTGGCGGCGCCGTGGCGCAGGTCGTGGAGCCGGATCGGCGGCACATCGTGCTCGGCGATCAGTCTCTGGAACACGTAGGTGAGCCGACCCGGGGCGACCGGGCCACCGTTGAGGTTGGTGAACACATACCCGTTGTCGTGGTACCCCTCACCATAGGCCGCTACCTCGGCCTGCTGCCGGGAGCGGTGCACGCGCAGCGCCGCGATGGTGGTGCGGTCCAGCGCGATCATCCGGGTGCTGTGCGCGGTCCTGGGCGGGCACACCAGTTTTCGGCAGGGACAGGGTCATGCGGAGCGTCGCCGGGTCGTAGTCGTAGCCGACGTTGACGTTCTTGCTTCCCGCCGACAGAACGTACCCGCGGACCTGCGGGCTATCGAAAGATCCTGAGGCTAGAGCTCCTTGGATCGGAAGACTCTCATGGTGCCGATGCCTTCTCGGTATGACCACACGTTTACACCATCATGCTGAATTCGAACTGTCGCCTCGGATTCAGCACTTCGAACATTCAGGCTATGACCTGTCAGGAATGACTTCAACATTATTCTGCGACAGAATACTAAGAAGCAAGTCGAATTTGGAAATCGACCCGCCGGCAATATCTACCACTCCAGACAAGGACGAGCGCGCAACGGAAATGTTCTGCCAAATCAGCCGAACCGGGGCGCCTTGGAGATAATCCTCAAGAGACTCGTCCAATTCGGTAAAACTACACCCCATATACCCTCCTGGGCCACGGAAAGCCTCGCCAATCGCACAGAAGAAACTCGCGACATCCTTGATTTCATCACCCTCCATAACGAACTCTCGAGGGGGAACCGAATGCTCCCCCTTAGAAGGGTATTCGGCGTACCTGAGACCGGCTACTTCTAGCCACGCTTCACGGGCTCCGACCTGAAGCGTGCACCATTCACCGCGCTGCGGCCGGGAAACGCGGAACCTGTCCCACAACCTGCGGGCCTCGGCATGCGGAGCCAAACCCGTTCGTGCCGTGACGACTAGATATTCCGGCGTATCCCCGGCTACTAGCTTGGCGGCCCACAGCACGTAGCGCCCCATGGGCCGACCTTCGGTGTCGAGGACAAGAACCTCGATGTCCCCCCTAAGCGTCTCGATCGGCGCGTTTAGGGTCGGCCGCACAAGCCTGAAGGTGACTCGGGCGTTCTCGGCGTCGAGCAACGCGCCGAAGTCGTCGTCGCTGTAGCGCCCGACAAAAAACCCTTCCAGATCGCAGGCGGATACGAATGTGTCACTTTCCTCGAACCGGACAGAATACTTCACTGACAACGTCGCCCACCTTCCACTGGGAACACGTCGAATCAACAGGTAACAACGGTGATCTTCTGGTACTTGACTTTCGGGTCCGTGCAGCCTGGCAGGACGGCGGCCTCGTCTTCACCACGCCGACTGGACGGCCTCTCGACCCAGCCAACCTCACCCGCCGCTTCCTCAACCGGGCCCGACTCCGACGCATCCGCTTCCACGACCTTCGCCACTCGACCGCCACTCTGCTCCTGGAACAGGGCGTCGACCTCGTCGTGATCAAGGAACTCCTCGGCCACGCCCACATCGGCGTCACCGCCGGCGTCTACGCCCATGTCCGACTCCGCCTCCCGCGCGACGCCATCGACACTCTGGGCCATGCTCTCGGCAGCCAGGAAGACGACCTTGACGACCCACCAGCCGCAGCCGTCGTCCGCTGACGTTGCCGTCACCGTTGCCGTCGACGGCTCAGAAGCCCCACCAGAACAAACTCTAGTGGGGATTCCGGCGATATAACTACTTTGCGGATTGGCCCAACGCGGCACAATGCCACGCTGACATTGCAACATTATGCGCTTCCACCACGGCCGGGGCCTGCGCACTGTCCGCTCGCTCCGCACCCTGGCGCCTGGTTCGCTATTCGACCGGATTCGGCACCAATTCCTGAAAATTTCCTTTCGCCAAGGCTTCGACGGTCTTGCGGATCTCGGCCTTTGTTACCGATCGGACGACCAGCAAGTTAGGAACGGCGAAATACGCGCGATCCGAATCCAGCTCATCATCGAGTTCTTGAACAAGGCGAGTCCGGTCGTAGACCGCAAGTTCGAAGGATCGATTCTCTGCACTCACGACCACTCCCGCCAGATAGCCTTTGGCCTCGGTCTCAGCCTCATAGCCATCGAGATAATCGGGAAACCTTACGTCGTACGTCGCCAAGTTCATCCGCCTCCACCGCACATGCACCGAATTTTCGATAGCTCCTCAGCGTACCTCGCCGGGGTTAGATTTGCTCCTGGCGCAGGTACGATTTCATAATGCCTCAAATCCTTGCCTCGTTGAATGACTCGAAGCGTGTCAGGCATGGATGCCGGATCAATTCCATGTGACTCGAAACCACCGCCGAAACGTCGATCGGCGTTCCGGTGGCGGTCACGGCGACCCTGACACGGCCGCCGTCCAGCGCGGCGTTCTCCCCCTTGCGCAGCATTGCCAGCCTTCCTCGCCCGGAACATGGGGCTTCTCGCCCCCATCACGTCCGACGCCAGCCGCTGACGCAGGGTTGACACCCGGCTCCCGACCCCCGGGGAAGCGCCGGCCATGTGCGCGGCGCCGGCTCAGGCGTGGAGGAGGTCGGCGGCGGCCGCTACACGGGCGGCCTGTCCGTCGCGTCCTTCCTGAAGACGGTGACCTGGCAGCGGATCGACACCGACGAAGGGGTCCGCACGGTCGCGCCGCACGTCGTCACCATCTCGCAGGCCGACCTCATGCCCGCACACGAGGCCACCGCCGCCAAGCGGCTGGAGCGCCTGCCCCGCGACTGAGGCCCCCGCAGGCCCGGACGAGGCCGAATCCACCTGGAGGGGTGGTTCTGCGCCGGGCATAACCACCCCGTCGGCCGGACGGGGCAGAACTGCGGCGGCCGTCCGGTTCCGTCCGGTCAGCGGACGGCCGTGGGGGTGAAGCCGAGAGCGGTGAGGGCGCCCGTTCCCTGGACGGCGTGGTCGCCGCCCGCGAGCAGCAGGGTGCGGGCCGACTGGTAGCGGCAGCCCGCGGCGTCGAAGGCGTCCACCGTGGCGAGCAACCGCTCCGGGGCGCCGTCGAGGAGCGCCCCGGCGCGTTCCACGATCGCACCGGCGACCGGGTTGCCGGCGGTGATCCTGCGGGCGTCGGCCAGGCGTTCGCGGGCGTCGGGGCTTCCCGCGAGGACCGAGGCCTCCGCGCGCAGGGCCACGTACCAGTGGAGCCAGATCCAGGTGACCCACCTCCACACCTCGCCGGGGTCGGGGGCCAGCCGCTCCAGCGCTTCCTGCGCGTGCCCGTTGTGGAGCAGCGGCATCGCGTCGAGCACCGCGCCGTAGCCGTGGACCCGGTTCGGTGACGTGCCGAACCGCCCCAGGATCGTGTTCCACTCGTTCCGGGCGTCCCGGTCTCCGCGGAGGCCGTGGATCATCGCGACGGCGGTCACCGCCGGTTCGAGCTCCGGCCAGACGGGGCTGCCGCTCCGCCGCCACCCGTCCAGGAACCGGACGGCGCCGGTGAGCACGCCCTCGGCGTCGCCCGCCAGCGCGTCGGCGACCAGCTGCCAGCTCGTCGCGCGGTGCCCCACCTCGGCGAGCGACGGGTGGTCCGCGAGGCGTCTCGCCCAGTGCCGGGCGTCGGGCAGGTCCCCGACGCCGATGCCGGTCTGGGCGGCCTCGCCGAGGGCCTGGACGAGCTCGTGGGCGACGGCGGGCGTGGTCCGCGCGGACGACAGGAGGGTGACGCGGCGGCGGGCCGTGGCCGCGGCGGCGAACGCGTCGCCGACCCAGCTCTGGACGGCGGAGAGCGCGTCGAGCGCGGCGGACTCGGCGGACGGGACGCCGGTGCGGTGGGCGAGTCCGACCGCGTCCTCGGCGCGCGCAAGCGTCCGCGCGACGGCGTCGTCGCGCCGC
>NZ_JBFARL010000178.1:0-16043 GCF_040674655.1 Actinomadura sp. NPDC049753
GCCGCCGCCCAGCTCTGCGGGGTGGCCCAGTGCCCAGAGGCCCTCGTCCTTCGCCTCCCGGCGCAGCTTCAGGAGTCTCTCGCGGTCGCCCGCGTGACGGGCGGTTCGCCGCCGGCCTCGGTGAAGGCGCGCAGGGCGTCGACGAGGGCGCGCCGCTGCCCGGCCGGCATCCGGGCCACCACGGCGGCGATGTCGGCGCGGCGGCGGGCGGTCACGTCGTCGACGATGCCGCGCCCGGCCGGGGTGAGCTGGATGCGGACCTCGCGGCCGCTGTCGGGGCTGGCCTGCCGGTCCACCAGCCCGGCGGCGGCCAGCCGGTCCACCATCCGCATCGCGGTGGAGGGGTTGACCTCCAGGAGCCCGGCGAGCGTCACGAGCTTGGCCGGCCCCTGCGAGGACAGCACCACCAGGAGCCGGAACTGCGGCAGGGTGACGGCGCCCTCCACCGCGGCCAGGGAGCGCACCGAGACCGCCACCAGCAGGCGGGACGCGGTCAGCAGCGCCGAGGTCACCGCGTCCACGCCGTCGCCCTCCAGCTCCGTCATGACGACTTTCTACAGGGGCCGGTCCCGCCTCCGCCAACGCCGTCCGGGACCGGTCCGCCGCCGGTCACCGGCCCTCCTCGTCCGGGAGGAGGTCGGCGAGGAGCTCGGCGAGATGGCGCGGGCGCGCGGCGGTGCCCGCCTCGATCTGCGTCCGGCAGGAGAACCCGTCGGCGAGGACCGCCGTCTCCTCGCCGGCGTCCCGCACCGCGGGCCACACGCCCCGCTCGGCGATGGCCGTGGAGACCTCGTAGTGGCCCGCCTCGAAGCCGAAGTCGCCGGCGAGGCCGCAGCAGCCGACGTCGAGCGTCCGCACGTCGACCCCGGCGCGCGACAGCACGCGCTGGTCGGCGCCGAACCCCATGACGGCGTGCTGGTGGCAGTGCGGCTGGGCGATCGCGCGGACGTTCGGGCGGTCGAGCCCGGCGACGACGTCGTGGGACGCGACGGGCGAGACGCCGCCGGACTCCTCCTGGTGCTCGTCGAGGAGCTCGGCGAGGGTCCGGGTCTGGTCGCGGAGCCGCTTGACGTCGTCCTCCACCGCGTCGCCCTCCATCAGCTGGGCGGCGTCGGCCCGGAAGACCGCGGTGCAGCTGGGCTCCAGCCCGACCACGGGGACGCCGTCGCGCAGCCGCGGCGCGAGCGCCCGCACGGTGCGGCGCAGGACGCGGGCCGCCGTGCCGAGCTGCCCCGTGGAGATCCAGGTCAGGCCGCAGCACAGCGGCACCGGCGGGACCTCGACCCGGTGGCCGGACGCCTCCAGGACGCGGACGGCGGCCTTGCCGATGTGCGGGTGGAAGTTGTCGGTGAACGTGTCGGGCCACAGCACGACCCGCCGCCCGCCGCCGCGCGCGGGCCGGCGCCTGAACCAGTCGGTGAACCGCTCGCCGGCGAAGCGGGGCATGTCGCGGCGCGGGTCGATGCCGCCGATCCGCTTGGCGGCCCGGCCCAGGCCGGGGGCGTGCAGCGCGGCGTTGGCGGCGCCCGGCGCCAGCGCGGCGATCCGCGCCCACAGCGGCAGCCAGCCCATGGTGTAGTGCGCGGGCGGGCGGACGCGGCCCTTGTAGTGGTGGGCGAGGAACTCGGCCTTGTAGGTGGCCATGTCCACGTTCACGGGGCAGTCGCTGCGGCAGCCCTTGCACGCCAGGCACAGGTCGAGGGCGCCGCGGACGTCCCGCGACCGCCATCCGTCGGTGATGACGGCGGCGCCGCCAGGTCCCGGCACCGCCGGGTCGGGCTCGGCGCCGCCGGGCATCCCGCGCATCATCTCCATCAGCAGGCGGGCCCGGCCCCGGGTGGAGTGCTCCTCCTCCCCGGTGACCCGGTAGCTCGGGCACATGACGCCGCCCGAGGACGCCCGGCACTTGCCGATCCCGACGCAGCGCGCCGCGGCGTGGGTGAAGCGGTGGTGGTCGTCGGGGTAGGAGAAGTGGGTGTCCGGCTCGGCCGGGTCGTAGGCGAGGTGGTCGAGGTCGTCGTCCAGCCGGTACGGGTGGACGATCTTTCCGGGGTTCATCCGGTTCCCCGGGTCGAAGACCGCCTTGAACCGCTCGAAGAGCCGGACCACCTCGTCCCCGAACATGACCGGCAGCAGCTCGCCGCGGGACTGGCCGTCGCCGTGCTCGCCCGACAGCGACCCGCCGTAGTCCGCGACGAGGCGGGCGGCGCGCTCGGCGAAGCGGCGGTACCCGCCGGCGCCGCGGTCGTCCTCCAGGTCGAACGGGATGCGGGTGTGCACGCAGCCCTGCCCGAAGTGCCCGTACAGCGAGACGGGGCCGTAGCCGAACTCCTCGATGAGGGCGTGGAAGTCGCGCAGGTAGTCGCCGAGCCGGTCGGGCGGGACGGCGGCGTCCTCCCAGCCCTCGTGCGTGTCGGCCCGTCCCGGCGGGTAGGCGGTCGCGCCGAGTCCCGCCTCGCGCACCTTCCAGAGCCGCTCCTCCTCCTGAGGGTCGTGCACGAAGGTGCAGCGCGGCGGGTTCGGCCCGTTCTCCAGGTCCTCGATGAGCGACCGGGCCCTGCGGTCGGCCTCGTCCTTGGTGTCGCCGCCGAAGCGGACCATGAGCCAGCCCGCTCCCTCCGGCATGTCCTCCACCACCCGGGGCGCGGCGAGGTGGTCGCGCTTGGCCAGGCCGAGGAGCCGCTCGTCCATGCCCTCCAGCGCGAGCGGGCGCGACGGCAGGACGCGCGGCACGGCGTCGCCCGCCTCCGCGATGCCGTCGTAGCCGAGGACGGCGAGCGACTCGAACGCCGGCACCGGCACCAGGCAAATCTCCGCGCGCAGCACGGCCACGAGCGTGCCCTCCGAGCCGACGAGGGCGCGGGCCACGTCGAAGCCCTTCTCCGGCAGCAGCGAGTCCAGGTTGTAGCCGGACACGCGGCGCGGGATGTCGGGGTAGCGGGTGCGGATCAGCTCCATGCCCTCGTCGCGCAGGTCGCGCAGCGCCCGGTAGATCTCGGCGCGCCGGCCGCCCTCCGCCCGGATCCGCTCGTACTCCTCCTCCGAGGTCTCGCCGACCCACATCCGCAGCCCGTCGTAGGTCAGCACCTCCAGCCGCACGACGGAGTCGACCATCTTCCCGTAGGCCTGCGCCGACGCGCCGCACGAGTTGTTGCCGATCATCCCGCCGATCGTGCAGGTGTCGTGGGTGGACGGCTTGGGCCCCACCATCAGGCGGTGCTCCGCCAGCCTCTCGTTCAGGTCGTCCAGGCACGCGCCGGGCTCCACGACGGCGCGGCGCGCCCGCGGGTCGACCGACACCAGCGCGCGGCAGTACTTGGACCAGTCGACGACCACCGCGTGGTTGACGCACTGCCCGGCCAGGCTCGTCCCGCCGCCGCGGGACAGGACCGGGACGTCGTGCTCGGCGCACACCCGGACGGCCTCCGCGCCGGCCTCGACCGTCCGCGGGACCACCACCCCGATGGGCGGCTGCTGGTAGTTGGACGAGTCGTGGGAGTAGGCGGCCAGGGAGCCGGGATCGAACCGGACCTCGCCGTCCACCCTCTCGGCGAGCGCGCGCCGCAGCGCGGCCTCCCTCCGGGGCGTCGCGTCCGCTCGCTTCCGCTCCTGCCTGGTCCCCTCCGTCGAAACAGCCATGCCAGGACGACTAACCCGCACGCAGCGGTTCAACCACCCGGACCCGCCGTCCGTCCCGCGGGTCGATCGGCGAGGCGGGAGGCGGTCTCCAGCAGCAGGGCGTGCACGAACGCCTGGGGCATGTTGCCGCGCAGCTGCCGTTGCCTGACGTCGTACTCCTCGGAGAACAGGCCGCTGGTCGCGCAGCCCGACCGGGTCCGCTCGAAGGCGGCGAGAGCGCGGGCCGTGTCGCCCTGGCGGTCCTCGGCGAGGGCGAGGAAGAAGCCGCAGAGGATGAAGGCGCCCTCGGCCACGCCGAGCGGCTCGTCCCCCACCCGGTACCGGTAGACGAACCCCTCCTCGACGAGGTTCTCGCGCACCGCCCGCAGCGTGGCGGCGGTGCGCGGGTCATCGCTCGGCAGCGCCCCCCGCAGCGGCGGGATGAGCAGCGCCGCGTCCACGCGGTCGTCGCCGGGCGCGCGCCTCCACCGGCCCTCCGGGGTGAGCGAGGTCCGGGACGTCTCGGCGAGGATGGCGTCGGCGAGCGAGGTCCACCGGTCGGCCTCGGCGCGGCCCGCCAGCGTCCGCGCCGCATGGCGCAGGCCGGCGACGCAGGTCAGGCGCGAATGCGTCCACAGGTCGTCGCGGGTCTCCCAGATGCCCGCCTCGGGCCGGGTCCAGCGGCGCGCGACCGCGCCGGCCGCGACGCGGGCGGCCTCCACCGCCTCGGGGACCCGGCGGTCGTGCTCGGCGGCGGCGGACAGCAGCAGCAGCGCCTCCCCCAGCGCGTCCAGCTGGAACTGCTCGCCCGCCTTGTTCCCGAAGACCGCCCGGGCGCCGGGGTAGCCGGGCAGGGCGCTGGTGCTCTCGGCCGGCACCGGCCCCCCGGTGACGGTGTAGGCGGGTCTCAGGCGCTCCCCGTCGGCGAGGACGCGGGCCGACACGAACTCCACGGCGCCGCGCAGCAGGCGGGGCGGGCCGCCGTGGAGGGCGACGGCGCGCCCGGCGAAGCACTGGTCGCGGATCCAGGCGTAGCGGTAGTCGAAGTTGCGGCCCTCGTCCGAGCGCTCCGGCAGCGCCGTCGTGGCGGCGGCGACCATCCCGCCGCCGGAGGCGGTGAGGCCGGTGAGGACGGAGTAGGCGAGGCGGGCGTCGCGCGGGGCGAGGGTGTCGCGGCAGTCCGGAACGGCCCCGCGCCAGTCCCGCTCCGTGGCCTCCCACAGTTCGGCGGGGTCCAGCGGGCCGCGGGCACCGCCCTCGGCGATCTCCAGGATCAGGTCGCGGGTGTCTCCCTCGTCCAGGTCGAAGGCGAGTTCGAGCACGGGCCCGCCGTCGCGGCCCTTCCGCACGACGGCCTCGTCCGCTCCGCGCCAGCGCAGCGACGCGCCTCCGCCGCCGGCCGTCCAGTCCGGGCCGTCCCGGCGCGGGTCGCCCATCCGGGCCGCGCCGGGACCGGTGCGGACGTCCAGCAGGGCGCGGACGCGGGAACGGCCGCGGACGGCCCGGCACGAGCGCAGGATGACCGCCCGGTCGGGGGTCGCCGGACGGGCGAGGGCCTCGCGGCACTCCAGGATCGCGCCGCCGCCGGTCACCCACCGGCTGTGCCAGATGAGCCCGCGGTCCTCGTAGTAGCCGCCCCAGACCCACCGCCCGGGAGCGGGCTGCACCACGTACGCGCCGGGGCCTCCGAGCAGACCCGCGAAGGCCGGGGGCGAGTCCCAGGCGGGGAAGCACATCCACGCGTACTCGCCGTGCGGGCCCACGAGAACGCCGCGTTCGCCGTCCGCTATGAGGGCGTAGTCGCGGAGGGCCTTCGGGAGGGAGTCCTTGGCTCCGGGGTCGTCCAGCATGCCCTTCCACTACCCGGGGGCATGCCGTTACTCGGTGCCGGGCGGGAGCACGGGCGTTCCCCGTCTCGGCCTCCCCGTGCGCCGGACCCGTCCGGACCGCCCTCGCGGGCGGCCCGGACGGTCCGGACGGCGCCGGCGGCTAGGCGTCGCGGCGCTTGAGCAGGACGGCGGCGACGGCCAGCAGCCCGCCGGTCCAGATCGCGAAGACCCCGTACCCCTGCCAGGGGGTCAGCAGGTCGTCGGGGCCCTGGCGGGACTGGGCGATCAGATGGCCTGCCTCGGACGGCAGGTAGGCATGGATGTGGTCGCCGATGCTGCCGGGCAGCAGCGTGGCCAGCGGCGCCAGCACCAGCACGAACCCGATGACGCCGGTGATCCCTCCGGCGGGGTGCCGCACGATGGCGCCGATCGCCAGGGCGAACAGCCCGAGCATCGCCAGGTACAGGCCGCCGCCGATGACGGCGCGCAGCACGCCGTCGTCGCCCAGCGACACCTGCGCCTTGTCGCCGATGAGCGCCGAGCCGATGAAGAACGAGACGAACGACACCGCGACGCCGAGGACGAGCACGACCGCCGCGAACACCAGGGCCTTGGCCCACAGCACGGGCAGCCGCCGCGGCACCGCGAGCAGGCTCGCGCGGATCATGCCGGTGGAGTACTCCGAGGCGATGACCAGCACGCCGAGCACGCAGATGGTCAGCTGGCCGAGGAAGAACCCGCTGCCGAGGATGAAGCCGGTCGGGTCCGCGACGACCGAGGCGCGGTCGGCGGGGTCGGTCTTGTCCCACTGCGCGACGGTGAGGCCCACCAGCAGCGCGGTGAAGCCGAGGTCGACCACGACGAGCAGGATCAGCGTCCACAGCGTGGACCGCACGGTGCGGATCTTCGTCCACTCCGAGAGCAGCAGCCGTCCGAAACCGGGGCGGGGGTGGGCCGCGGGCTCCGCGGCGGGCGTGGCGGTGGCGCTGGTCATCGGGTCTCCCCCTCCTCGACGGGCACCGCGCTCGGGGCCGGGACCGTGCCCGGGGCGGGCGCGCCGCCTCCGCCGTACTCGACGCTGTCGCGGGTCAGTTCCATGAACGCCGACTCCAGCGAGCCGCGGGTCGGAGTGAGCTCGTGCAGGACGATGCCCTCGGCCGCGGCCAGCTCCCCGACGCGGGGCGCCTCCATGTGGGTCACGTTGAGCAGCCCGTCCCCGTTCGGGAAGGCCTTGCCGCCCTCGGCGGCGACGAGGTCGGCGAGGCGGGCCGCGTCCGGGCTGCGGACGATCACCGCCTTCTCGGTGCTGCGCTCGATGAACTCCTCGGTGGAGCAGTCGGCGATCAGCCGGCCGCGGCCGATGACGATGAGGTGCTCGGCGGTGACGGCCATCTCGTTCATCAGGTGGCTGGAGACGAACACCGTGCGCCCCTCGGCGGCGAGCCGCTGCATGAGCGTGCGGATCCAGACGATGCCCTCGGGGTCGAGGCCGTTGACGGGCTCGTCCAGCACGAGCACCGACGGGTCGCCGAGCAGCGCGGCGGCGATGCCGAGCCGCTGCCCCATGCCGAGCGAGAAGCCGCCGGCGCGCTTGCGGGCCACGCCGGTGAGGCCGACGAGCTCGACCACCTCGTCGACGCGCTTCTTGCCGATGCCCTGCGTCTGGGCGAGGCACAGCAGGTGGTTGTAGGCGCTGCGGCCGGTGTGCACGGCCCGCGCCTCCAGCAGCGCCCCGACGACGCGCAGCGGCGCGTTCAGGTCGCGGTAGTGGCGGCCGTGGATCCGGGCGTCCCCGCGGTCCGGCCGGTCCAGGCCGAGCAGCAGCCGCATGGTGGTCGACTTCCCGGCGCCGTTGGGGCCGAGGAACCCGGTGACCCGCCCGGGGACCACCGTGAACGACAGGTCGTCCACGGCCGTCCTGTCGCCGTAGCGCTTGGTGAGGTTCTCCGCCTCGATCATGCCTCTCCCGGCGTCTCTCGGTAGTGGTTCCGTGACCGGAATCACACTAGCGTCCCGGCGCGGCGACCGGATCCTCCTCAGTGCCGATGATCCCGCCCCGCGGGACCGCCGGCCTCCACCGCCAGGAGGAGGCCCCTTATTGACCGTCTGCCAATAGGTGCGGGAGGATGGCCGGGCACGATCCGACCGCCGGGAGGCGCCGTGACCGCCCCGTCCGAGACCACGCCGGACCGCCTCGCCGACCGCGACGTGCTGCGGACCCTGGCGGCCGAGCCGCTGGTCGGCCTCGCGGCCGGCCGGGCCCTGCTCATGCAGCTCGCCCACCCGGCCGTGGCGCGCGGCGTCGCCGAGCACAGCGACTTCGCCGAGCGCCCCCTGGCCCGGCTGTTCGGCACCCTCGACTTCCTGCTGATCGTCACCTTCGGCACGCCGGAGCAGGTGGGGCGCATCGCGGCCAAGGTGCGAGGCATCCACACGACCGTGCGCGGCGACGACTACTCGGGCAACGACCCCGGCCTCCAGCTCTGGGTCAACGCGACCCTCATCGACTCGGCCCTGCACGTCTACGAGCACGTCATGCGGGGCGACGACCCCGAGCTCGCCGAGGCCTACTACCGGCAGGCGCGGGTGGTCGCGGAGGTCCTCGGCTGCCCCCTGGAGGCGCAGCCGCCCGACCTGGCCGCGTTCCGCGCCTACACGGCCGACACGCTCGCCGCCCTGGAGGTCACCGGCACCGCCCGCGAGGTCGCCTCCGCGGTCCTGTGGCCCCGCCGCCTGCGCGCCCTGGCCCCCGCGCTCGCCGTCTTCCGCCTCCTCACGGCCGCGCTCCTGCCGGACGAGCTGCGGGACCAGTTCGGCCTGCCGTGGACCCCCGCCCGCCGCCGGGCGGCCGGGGCCCTCCTGCGGACCGCCGGTCTCGTCCACCGCCTGTCCCCCGCCTGGCTGAGGCGCCCGCCGGAGCCCCTGCTGGTCCGCCTGGCCGCCCACCGCGTCGACCGGACGCTCTCGGCCCGGCGGGCGCGGCGCCGGGCCGCCTAGGCGACGGACGAGTAGGCGACGACGCCGCGGCGCATGGCGTCCATGGCGCGGCGGGCGGTCTTGCGGATGTGGCTGTTGGGGGGCGCGGCGTCGGTGACCTGGCCGAGAAGGTCGAGGAGCTGCTTGACGGCCCGCACGAAGTCGCCCGCGGTGAGGTCGCTCTCCATCAGCACCTCGTCGAGGTCGTCGCCCTTGGCCCACCGGTAGGCGGTCCACGCGAAGCCGAGGTCGGGCTCGCGCAGGAACGAGACGCGGTTGTCGCGCTCGACGCCCTCCAGCACGCCCCAGAGCCGCACCATGGCCGCCAGCGCGTCCTGCGCCGGGCCGGGGGGCGTGCGGGGAGGCGTCGCGTCGTCGGGCTGCCGCGACTCGTAGACGAGGGCGGACACGCACGCGGCCAGCTCGGCCGGGCCGAGCTTCTCCCACAGGCCCTCGCGCAGGCTCTCGGCGGTGAGCAGGTCCAGCTCGTTGTAGATGCGGCCGAGGCGGCGGCCGTCGGCGGTGACGGAGTCGCCGTCGAGGTAGCCGAGCTGCTGCAGGACGGCGCAGACGCGGTCGAAGGTGCGGGCGATGACCTGGGAGCGGCCCTCGACGCGGCGCCGGAGCTGCTCGGTCTCGCGGTCCAGGCGGTGGTAGCGCTCGGCCCAGCGGGCGTGGTCCTCGCGCTTGTCGCAGCCGTGCACCGGGTGCGCGCGCAGGTCGGCGCGCAGCCGGGCGATCTCGGCGTCGTCGCCGGCGGGTGAGTCGCCGCGCGGGCGCCTGGGCTCGCGCACGTCGTCGGGGACCTTGTTGCGCAGCGTGGACGCCAGGTCGCGGCGGTCCTGGGGGTTGCGGGGGCTGAAGGCCTTCGGGATGCGGATCCGCTCGACGGGCTCGACGGCGCGCGGGAAGTCCTGGATCGACAGGCGCTGCACGGACCGGTTCACGGTCAGCACGAGCGGCGCGGGCCCGTCGGAGCGGCGTCCGACGCCGGGGTCCAGCACGACGGCCAGGCCCGAGCGCCGCCCGGACGGGACGAGGATGACGTCGCCCGGACGCAGCCGCTCCAGGGACCGGGCGGCCTCGGCGCGGCGGGCCCCGGCCCGCTCGCGCGACAGCTCGGACTCGCGGTCCGACAGCCGCCGCCGCATCGCGGAGTACTCCATGAAGTCGCCGAGATGGCACTCGGCGGACTTGGCGTAGCCCCGGAGGGCCTCCTCGTTCTTGTGCACCTGCCGGGCCAGGCCGACGACGGCGCGGTCGGCCTGGAACTGCGCGAACGACTCCTCCAGGAGCGTGCGGGCCCGCTCGACGCCGACGGCGCCGACCAGGTTCACGGCCATGTTGTAGGACGGCCGGAAGCTGGAGTTCAGCGGATAGGTGCGGGTGCCGGCCAGCCCCGCCACGGACGCTGGCTCGACGTTCGGGCCCCACACCACCACGGCGTGGCCCTCGACGTCGATGCCGCGCCGCCCGGCGCGCCCGGTGAGCTGGGTGTACTCGCCCGGGGTGAGGTCGACGTGGGCCTCGCCGTTCCACTTGTCCAGCTTCTCGATCACCACGGTGCGGGCGGGCATGTTGATGCCGAGCGCGAGCGTCTCGGTCGCGAACACGGCCTTGATCATCCCGCGGGTGAACAGCTCCTCGACGATCTCCTTGAAGGTGGGGAGCATCCCGGCGTGGTGGGCGGCGACGCCGCGCTCCAGGGCGGCCAGGAAGTCGCCGTAGCCGAGGATCCGCAGGTCCTCCGGCGCGATGTCGGCGGTGCGCAGCTCGGCGTGCGCGCGGATCTCCTCGGCCTCCTCCCGGGAGGTCAGCCGGATCCCGGCGTGCAGGCACTGCAGGACGGCGGCGTCGCAGCCGGCGCGGCTGAAGATGAACGTGATCGCCGGGAGCAGCCCGGCGCGCTCCAGCCGCTCGATCACGTCCGGCCGGGCGGGCGGCCGGAACCGCTGCGGGCGCGCGGCGCGGCGGCGGCCGGTGCGGCGGCCCTGGTTGACCTTGGCGCGCCGGACCTCCTCCACCGCCATCCGCGTCAGCTGCGGGTTCAGCCGGGCCTGCCGGTCCCCGCCCCTGCCGGCGTCGACGAACAGGTCGTACAGCCGCGTCCCGACCAGCATGTGCTGGAACAGCGGGACGGGGCGGTGCTCGTCCACGATCACCGCGGTGTCGCCGCGGACCTCGTGCAGCCACTCGCCGAACTCCTCGGCGTTGCTGACGGTCGCCGACAGCGCCACGATCCGCACCGAGTCCGGAACGTGGATGATCACCTCTTCCCAGACGGCGCCGCGGAACCGGTCGGCGAGGTAGTGCACCTCGTCCATCACGACGAACGCCAGCCCGGCGAGGGTCTGGGAGCCCGCGTACAGCATGTTCCGCAGGACCTCGGTCGTCATGACGACGATCGGGGCCTCGCCGTTAACGCTGTTGTCGCCGGTCAGCAGGCCCACCTTCTCCGGGCCGTACCGGCGGACGAGGTCGGCGTACTTCTGGTTCGACAGCGCCTTGATCGGTGTGGTGTAGAAGCACTTGGTGCCGCCGGTCAGGGCGAGGTGGACCGCGAACTCCCCCACCACCGTCTTCCCGGAACCGGTGGGGGCGGCGACCAGCACGCCGCTGCCGTCCTCCAGGGCCTGGCACGCCTCCAGCTGGAACGCGTCGAGCTCGAAGTCGTACAGCGTCCGGAAGTCCAGCAGGGCCGGGCCGTGCCCGGCGGTGCGCCGGCGGTAGGCGGCGTAGCGCTGGGCCGGGCTCTGTCCGGCCGACGTGGTGTCGGGGGTGGTCATACCTTCGAGCCTACGGTTTCGACAGGCCCGATACCCAATCAGCGGGCCCGGTCGCCCTTCTCCAGCTCCGCGTCGATCGATTCGAGGTCGAGGGGCGAGACCTCGTCGTCGGACAGGCCCGCGTACGGGTCGGGACGGCGGGCCCGCCTGCGGTCGTTGAGGAAGGCCAGCAGTGCGGCGATCTCGAACAGCAGGACGGTCGGCAGCGCGAGCGCGAGCATCGTGAACGGGTCGGCGCTCGGCGTGGCGACCGCCGCGAAGACGAAGATGCCGAACAGGATCAGGCGCTGGGACCGGCGGATCCGCGACGAGCTCAGCACGCCCGCCATGTTCAGGACGACCACGAACAGCGGGAGCTCGAACGTCAGGCCGAACACCAGCAGCATCGTCAGCACGTAGCTGAGGTAGCTGTCGACCGTGATCAAGGGCTTGACGTCGTCGGCGACGAACCCCAGGAAGATCGCCAGGCCCTTGTCGACCGTCAGGTACGCCAGGGCGGTGCCGACGAAGAACAGCGGGACGGCGGCGCCGAGGAACACGTACGTCCAGCGCCGCTCCCGCTGGTACAGCCCGGGCGCCACGAAGGCCCACAGCTGGTACAGCCAGAACGGCGAGGAGATGACCCCGCCGATGATGCAGGAGATCTTCAGCTTCAGGAAGAACGAGGAGAAGATCCCGTTGACGAACAGGGAGCACTGGTCCTTGTCGACCACGTGGGACTGGGGCAGCGAGCAGTACGGCTGCTTGAGGAAGTCCCAGACCGGGTCGAACAGCAGCCAGCCGACGATCGCGCCCACCGCGAAGGCCAGCACGGCCTTGATCAGCCTGTTCCGCAGCTCACGGAGGTGGTCCATGAGGGGCATGCGGCCGTCGGGGGCGGCTTCGCGCCTGTTCAGCTTCATCGTCGGCATTCGGTTCGGGGGTGGTGGGTCGGGGCGCGGGCCGGGTCAGGCCTTGCGCGCCTGACCCGGGTCCGACACCGGCACGCCCTGGATCGGCTCACCCGAGCCCAGCGCGCCGCGGGAGCGCTGACCGCCCTCGGCCGCCGCGGCCTCGCGCTCCAGCCGGGCCGCCTCCTCGCGCAGCCGCGCCGCCCTGTCGCGCGCGTCGTCGCCCTGCGAGGACGGCATGGTCTTGGCGGGACGGTCGGCCGGCGCGTCGTCATCGTCCTCGCGCAGGCCCTTGGTCTCGGCCTTCAGGATGCGCGCCGACTTGCCCAGCGAACGGGCGAGCTGGGGCAGCTTCGCCGACCCGAAGATCAGGACGACGACCAGCAGGATGATGAGCAGTTCGGGGGTCCCGATGTTCGGCATGTGCAGTCCTTCTTCGACGGGTGACACTCAGGACGATCGTACGCCGTCCCGGGGAGGTTGTGGCGACCGATCGTCCTCGAGCCGGGAGAGTTCATCGCGCAGCGCCGACCGTTCCGGCTCCAGCCGGCGCCTGGTGCGCTCCAGTTCACGTCCGAAACGCCGCACGCCGAGCCACACCTTGAACGCGCACCAGGCGAGCACGGCCAGCCCGGCGAACCCGAGCGCCACCGACACCGATACCCACGCCACGCCCGCCACGCTATCCGATCTGCTCACGCCAGGCCGTACCGGGCCAGGGCCCGCGCCGCGTCCTCCCGCACCCCGGCCGCGATCGCCTCCGGGGCCACGACGCGGCCCTGGTCGCCGAGCCGCAGCGCCAGGCCCCGCACCCAGCGGGCGTCGGGGGTGCGCAGGACGACCCGGAGCCGCCCCTCCCCCAGTTCCTCCACGCTCTCGCACGGGTAGTAGTCGGCGACCCACCGGCCGCGCGGGGACAGCTCCAGGGTGACCGCCTCGTCCTGCGGCGAGGGGCGGAACAGGCCGGCGTCCACGTCGATCGGCTCCGCGTCGTCCGGCACCTCGGCGGGCACGTCCAGCACCGACAGGTCGGCGATCCGGTCCAGCTTGAACAACCGCACCCCCTCGGCCCGGCGGCACCAGCCCTCCAGGTAGGTGGTGCCCTCCACGACCAGCAGCCGCATCGGGTCGACGTCGCGCTCGGTGTTCTCGTCGCGCGCCGGGACGTAGTAGGTCAGGTGGACGCGACGGCCCGCCGCGATCGCCTCGCGCAGCACGCCGACCGCGGTGCGGGCCGAGTCGGCCGAACCGCCGCGGGCGTCCACCTCCACGGAGACCTTGCTGGACACCGCCGCGGCCGCGCCCGCCGCGCCCTCCAGCTTGGCGATCACGCGGCTGAGCGCGTCCCGGTCGTGCAGCTCGGGGATCTCGGCCAGCATCCGCAGCGCCACCAGCAGCGCGCTCGCCTCGTCGACCTTCAGCCGCAGCGGCCGGGCGATCGACTCCGCCTCCGCCACCGTGATCTCCCCGCCCTCGTAGGACAGGTCGATCGGGCAGTAGGGGTCGGGCGCGCGCAGCTCGACGCACCACAGCAGGTTCAGATCGTCGATCAGCTGCTTCTCGGTCACCCCGAACGCGGCGGCGGCCTCGCCGAGCGCGACCGAGTCGCGGTTCACCACGTACGGCACGAGCGCCAGCAGGCGCGCGAGCCGGTCGGTGGACGTCGTCGCCGCCTTGGCCGCCGTCTTGGCCGCCGTCTTCGCCGTCATCGGCCGCTCATCTCCCCATGCTCGCCGTGCGCCGCCGGGTGCGCGCCGGCCGCGGCCAGCACCGACTTCAGGTGCTGGATGACCGCCTCGCGCAGGTCGGGCGGGTCCAGGACCACCACGTCGTCGGCGAACCGCGCGAGGTAGGGCGCGAACCGGTCGACGTCCTGGAAGGTCAGGACCGCCTCGTCCCACTCCCCGTCCCAGGCCGGCTCCTCGGCCGGGCGGACGTCCCGGGCCCACCGCCGCGGGCCCTGCGCCGCGCCGCGCCGCAGGCGGACGACCGCCGGGCGGGGCTCGCCGAGCGGCTCGCTCCAGTCGAACGCGATGCGCCGCACGTCCACCCCGTCCGGGACCGTCACCGACCCGGGCGGGCCGTCCGGCGCGACGTCGCCGACGATGCGGCTCAGCCGGAACACCCGCTGCTCGTCGCGGTCGCGGTCGAACCCGACCACGTACCAGCGGCCCCGCCGGCTCACCACGCCCCAGGGGTCCAGGTGGCGGCGCGCCACCGACGTGCGCCCGATCCCCTGGTAGTCGAAGGCGACCGGGCGGCCGTCGCGCACCGCCTCCCACAGGGCGGGGAAGGACGGGTCCTGGGTGTTCACCCGCGGCTCGATGCCCGTCGCGGCGGCCACGTCGGTCTCCACGCCGGCCGCGCGCAGCTTCAGCAGCGCCCCCGACGCCGCCTCGGCCATGCTGGCGCGCTGCCACACCCGCGCCGCCAGGCCCAGCACCGCCGCCTCGTCCGGGCTCAGGTGGATGTCGGGCAGCTCGTAGGCCTGCGGGGGGATCCGGTAGCCGATCTCCTCGCCGCCGCCGCCCTGCTGGTCGCTGCCGACCTCCAGCGGGACGCCGAGCTCGCGCAGCTCCTCCTTGTCCCGCTCGAACATGCGCTTGAACGCCTCGTCGGAGTCGGGGTAGCCGGGCACCGCCCGGCGGATCTGCTCGGCCGTCAGATAGCGCCGGGTGGCGAGCAGGCAGACCACCAGGTTCAGCAGCCGCTCGGTCTTGCGCCGCGACACTTCGCCACCACCTCGTTCCCTCCGTGAACCCCGAACCCCGGCCGGCGTGCCGATCGTCCCCACGTGCCGTCGTGCAGGACGCTACCGTTTCCCGGTGTGATCCGATGGCGCAAAGGCACAGTCGAGGACATCCGCCGCGAATGGCCGGGGGCGGTCGAGCTGGACGTCTCGATCGGGGGCGAGGGGACGCACCGGGCCCTGGCCTATCCCGCCCTGGTGGGAAGGCCCGAACCGGGCGACACCGTCCTGCTCAACACTACGGCCTTGGCGATGGGTCTCGGCACCGGCGGGTACGCCATGGTCGTCGCGGTCCCCGACCGGCTCCCGCCCGACCCGGAGGGGCCGGGGCACCTGGTCAAGGCCCGCTACACCCCGCTGCAGGCCACCGTCCTCGGCGCCGACGAGCAGGACTCGCCCCACCACGCGGCCCTGCGCGACGCCGACTCGCTGGACGCCATGCCCGTCGTCGTCGCCGACCTGCACTCCGCGCTGCCGCCGATCCTGGCCGCCCTGCTGGCCGGGCGCCCGGACGCCCGGATCGTCTACGTGATGCCGGACGGCGGGGCGCTGCCGTCGTGGTTCTCGATGTCGATCGCCCGGCTGAAGGACGCCGGGGCCCTCGCCGCGACCGTCACCGTGGGGCAGGCGTTCGGCGGGGACCTGGAGGCCGTCACCGTCCACACCGGCCTGCTGGCCGCGCGCCTCGTCCTGGAGGCCGACGCGGTGGTCCTCGCCCAGGGCCCCGGCAACCTGGGCACGGGCACCAGGTGGGGCTTCTCGGGCGTCTCGGCGGGCGAGGCCGTCAACGCCGCGTCCGTGCTGGGCGGCCGGCCGGTGGGGTCGCTGCGGGTCAGTGAGGGCGACAGGCGCGAGCGGCACATCGGCGTCTCGCACCACTCCCTGACCGCCTACGGGCGCGTGGCGCTGGCCCGCGCCGACATCCCCGTCCCCGAGCTCGGCGGCCACTTCGGCGCCCGCGTCGCCGCCGACGCCGCGCCGCTGGGCGACCGGCACCGGCTCGTCCCCGTCCCCGTCGACGGCCTCCACGAGGTCCTCAGGGCCGCCGAGAAGGACTGGGGCGTCCGGCTGTCGACCATGGGGCGCCGGCTGGACGAGGACCTCCCCTACTTCCTGGCGGCCGCCGCCGCGGGCCGCCACACGGCCGCCCTGCTCGGCTGACCCCTAGAGCGCCGCGGGCCCGGCGCCGGCCGGC
>NZ_JBFARL010000179.1:0-15801 GCF_040674655.1 Actinomadura sp. NPDC049753
TCGGTGCCGATGTAGTTGTGGTTGAGCATCCTGGCCTCTTCCTGAGCCAGAACGACAACCCGCCGCGCGCGGTCGGTGAACCTCTCGAACATCTCGTCGCTCCTCACAGAGCGGTTGGGCAGAGTCCGGAACGTCCGGAACTGTCCTTCCGCATGCTAGCCCGCCCCGAGGAGGCCGCCCGGTGCACTCCCACCAGGAGACGTTCCCCAGCTATGCGCTGTTCAGTCTCATCCAACTACCGCATCGGTGCGTCATGTTCCCGCTACGCCCCAAGCGAACGAGGGGCTTTCCGCAGGTCCGTCAAGGCGCGGGCCGAGAGTGCCGAATGGGGGTGGAGTTTCCACCCGCGCGCCCTGTGTACCTCACGGCGGACTCGCCGAACCGCACAGGCGCTACGCCACAAGCGAACGACTCCGCCTCGCGAACGGGGGACGACTCACGGCACTAACGGCGAACGGCCCGCCTCGCGAACGAAGACGGGCCGCAGGCGGTCCGGGCGGGATCAGTTGGCCGCCTCGTACTGCTCGATCACGTGGGCCGGGATGCGGCCGCGCTCATTGACCTTGATGCCGTTGTTCTTGGCCCAGGCGCGGATCTCGGCGCTGCGCTCACGGCTGGACGCACCGCGCTGCCGGCGGCGGCGGTTGACCGTGCCCGCCTTACGGGACTTCTCAACGAACGGCTGCAGCGATTCCCGCAGCTTCGTCGCGTTGGCGCCACTGAGGTCGATCTCGTAGGAGGCGCCGTCGATCGAGAACGCTACGGTCTCGTCCGCCTCGCCACCGTCGAGGTCGTCGACGAGAAGCACTTGAACCTTCTGTGCCATGGGGACAGACCTTTCAGCTTGAGCAAACTCCAATCGAGTGACAAAGATATACCTAGAACTTCGCGGATGACAATTCCACCATCCACCGTGAACCGACACTCGCGCGAAGTCGCCTTGCCGCTCGTTACCGGCTGTAATCGGCCTCGTCGTTTCGGGTGCACACGTCCCTCGGGCCACGGCTGGATCCGGCCCGGCGTCCATGAATTTCCAAGCGGCGGCGACGCGCCCGGGTTTTCAGGCGTGACCGGTGTCACGGGGCGCCGTGCTGACCTGCACTGCCGTCGGCGCATTGGTCCGGGTTTGCAGGCGGCGCCGGCGGCGCGGCGATTAACCTCCCGTATCGCCACTAACCGCGTGCCCGCACTGTAATACGCAGCCGGCCACGGCACCTGATCAACGTCCGGACCGGCGGATGTGGACGAATAACGCCAGAGCGCCCCGCACCGAAATCTGTTGCCGCGGCCGGACGCGAGAAGTCCGCGCCCTGCTCAGGACGCGGATGCGGCGCACCGGGCACCCTCGTCGTGAAATCGGGAGATTTGGACACAATCCCACCGCCGGCCCCAGTTCTTCAGCGCGGCGCCGCGGACCCGAGCGGAGCCGACCTCCGGCTCCACCCCGCCACCGGCATGTCGCACGAAAGGTCCGTTCCAAGGGCGAGGGCTCGCCATCCGAAGTAAGTCCACGGCCACCAACAAGCGGTGTCGTTCCGGTCACCGCAACACCATCGGAGGGAACTGTCAAAGCGGAGGCGACGTCCGGGACGAGACACATCCCACCAGTTTCAGGACCGTAACCGGAACGAGCGGGCATATGCCGCTGACACCTCGGACGTCCGGAAACAGCGGCCATCTCGGCCAAAGCATGTATGGCGCATGCGAGTGGACCAGGGCATGCGTCCGGCCGCGCCCGCGAGTGCGCGGTATCGGACGGGTGTTATCGGACCCCGCGCGCACTCCCGGTGCGGCGGAGAGGCCCTCAGAAGGCCGAGGATTCGGGCCGCGGCCGTTTTACCACGAGGGTGCCTGCGAGCCTGTCATGAACAGCCTGGCGGCGAACGCCCTCGAACACGGCCCCCGCGTTGACGACCCAGAAGACGCTCGCGAGCAGACCGAGTACTGGAATCGGACGCAGCCCGATCGGCACCGAATAGACGGCGGCCCGCAGAACGCAGCGCAGAACGTCCGGACGCGTGGACGCGTCCACGACCTCGGCCCCGCGCGGAGCGGCGGCTTCAGCGGGCTCGGGGGCCGCTACGGGCACGAAACCCGGCACGGACACGGGAAGGGCCGACACGTCACCGAGACCGGCGCCCCCGTCCGCTCCGCCAGTTCCCCCTGGCGCCGCTTCAGGCGCCTCCTGAGCCGTCGCAGCGACCACCTCGATGCCTGCGACGCGCTTGCCGAGCGTCCGCCCCCAAAGGGCGAGCTGGACCGCCTCGTACAGCAGCATGCATCCGGCCACGGCGGACGGGGCGATGACGTCCGCCGTGTGCCCGGACACCAGTTCGCGGACGACGAGAACGACGGGGACTCCGACGACGAGCGTGTCGACTACGCGTGCCAGGAGCCTCTGCCCCGGCTCGGCGAGCGTTGCCGCCATCGTGGCCTTAGCCCGCGTACTCGGAGTACTCGGACTCGTCATATCCGACCCGCTCGTCAATGACGAGCGTGCCGGCGAAGCGATCGTGCAGCGACTGGTGCAGCGGCTGGTCCCAGATAGCCCACAGGTAGGCCATCAGCGCGCCTGCCCAGACCAGCACCATCCCGTACGCGGCGTAGTCCCACACCATCACCGCCAAGACGAGGAAGAAGAAAACCCCGAGCTGGTAGCCGACATGGGTGATCCCGGCACGCCACACAGCCTGCGTTGTGGTGATCGGGGTGCCCGCAGGCCTTGCCTGAACGACCCCCAAGCTCAGAACGCGCTTCCCCAGCGTCCGTCCCCACATGGACAACTGCACGGCCTCATAGATGAACGGCAGCACAGACAGGACACAGAAGAGGGTGAAGATGATGGGCCAGTTCCACACACCGCCCTCGTCCTCCGTCTTGCTGCCCGGCTTGCCCAGACCGAACGCGCCGATCGTCACCGGCAGGACGAGAGCGAACCCGAAGACCGCGACGAGCGCGTTGTCGATGATTCGCGCGCCCGCCCTACGGTGAATGGGCGCGAGTGCCACGTCACCGCCGCCGTCGTAGGAACCGCCGCCGTCGTAGGAGCTGTAGTCCTCGTAGGCGGGCTGCTGGTTCCACTGCTGCTGTTGCGGCTGCCATTGCTGCTGGGACTGCTGGTCCCACTGCTGCTGCGAAGACGGCTGCTGTGGTTGCTGCCACTGAGAACCTTGGTACGGAGGGGGCGGGCCGTAGGAACCCTGCCCCTGCTGGGGCTGGTAAGGCCGCCCGCGGTGGGGGGTATCGCTCATTCGGGTCAGTCCTCCAGGCGAAGCAACATCCGGGTGTTGCCCAACGTATTCGGCTTGACCCGGTCGAGGTCCAAGAACTCTGCCACGCCTTCGTCGTAGGAGCGGAGAAGTTCCTCGTACACCTCTGGCGACACCGGAGTCCCCAGGATCTGCTGGAAGCCGTGGCGAGCGAAGAACTCCACCTCGAAGGTAAGGCAGAACACCCGGCGGACGCCGAGTTCTCGCGCGTTCTCCAGGAGGCGGGTCACGATGCGGTGCCCGATACCCCGTCCGCCGCATCCCTTGTCCACGGCGACCGAGCGGACCTCCGCGAGGTCCTCCCACATGACGTGGAGGGCGCCGCAGCCGATGACCGGCCCTGGCGTCCCGTGCTGGACGTCCTCGGCGACCCAGAACTCCTGGACGTCCTCGTACAGCTTGACCGTCGTCTTCTTCAGCAGGCGACGCCCCGACCCCGCGTACAGGTCGACGAGCCTGCGGATCTCCTGGACGTCGGCGGTACGTGCACGCCGGATCACGACTTCCACAAATAGGCGAGATTATCGAACGCCGCGGCCCACCAGGGCACGCCCTCCCGCCCTCCCGCGCCGAGCACCGCGCGCCAGTGACTAGATAAAAGGGCCTAGGCACTGTCCGGGGCCGTCCGAGACGCGGGCCAGAACACAGCGTGCGGGATGCGCCCCACCGGTGCTCCCCTCCTTCACCGCGCCGCGTGACCTGCGAATTCGCATGTTCTGGTTGGCATCCAATGCGGGGTCCGTTAGTGTCCTGCGCTGACGTCGGCCCACCGCAGGACGGAGGCCGATCCGCCGAGTCCCCCGGGTCGCAACCAGCTGCCCGAGGAGCCGGGGACCCACTTTCGGAGCGTTTCAGGGAGATCTCCCTGAGCGACCGAATGCGAGGGGTGAATCCGCGACAGCGGGCGATCGGTTCGCTCGCGGACGCGGACGGGCTGCTCCGGCCCCAACCCGTCAGCTAACCCGGTAGGCGGCTGAGGAGAGGAGTATTCGTGAAGCGATCGCGGCATGCTTCCCTTTCACGCTTCCGTGGGCGCGCGACCATCGTGGTGGGCGCGCTCGCCGTCGTTTCGGCCGCCCCGCACGCGATCGCCCCGCACGCGATCGCCGTCGCGCACGCCGACCCCGAACCCTCCGCCAAGGAGCTGAGGACGAAGGCGCTCAAGCTCGCCGACCAGCTGGAGCAGCTCACCGAGCAGTACAACGGGCTCAAGGTCAGGCTCGCGCAGTCGCAGCGCGCCGCCAAGGTCGCCACGGAGAACGCCAAGCGTCAGGAGAAGACGCTGGAGACTCTCCGCCAGAAGGTCGGATCCCTCGCGGCGACGAGCTACATGCAGGGCGGCTCCGACCCCACGGTGTCGTTCGTCGCCTCCCAGGACCCCCAGTCCGTCCTCGACCAGGCCGCGACCCTCCACTACTTCGCCAAGCAGGACAGCACCCAGGTGCTCGGGCTGATGCAGGCCATGCAGTCCGCTCAGCGGGCCCGCAAGTCGGCCGAGGCCCGCGCCAAGCAGGTGAAGGACCTGAAGACGCAGCTCGACTCGCAGCGCACGAAGATCACCGACGCCTACGAGAAGATCCGCGGCAAGCTCGTCGACAAGGACCCGACCCAGCTCGCCAAGCTCCCCGTCATCGGCACCGGCAAGGCCGCGCAGGCGCTCCGGTACGCGATGAGCAAGATCGGCCGCCCGTACGTGTGGGGCGCCGCCGGCCCGACCACCTTCGACTGCTCCGGCCTCACGATGTGGGCCTACAAGCAGGTCGGCATCAACCTGCCGCACTACACCGGCAGCCAGTGGAACGCCGGAACGCACGTGTCGCGCAGCGAGCTCCAGCCGGGCGACCTCGTCTTCTTCTACGCCGACCTGCACCACATGGGGATCTACGTCGGCGGGGGCAAGATGCTGCACGCCCCGCATACCGGCGACGTCGTGAAGATCGCCTCCATGGACGGACGCCCCTTCGCCGGCGGCGTCCGCGTCGCCTAGAACACCGCCGCCGCGCCGGACGGGCACCGGCCGAGCCGGCCGGGCCGGCCATCGCATGGCGTGCCGGCCGAAGGCCCGTTGTGGGAGTGAAGCCTGCCGGAGATCAGGGCGGGTCAGGTGGCCTGTCAGGCCCGAACGCCGTCCGCGGCGACGCCTTCTGCAGGGACCTACCTGCCAGGGCGCGGGCGCCGCCGCTGCGGGGGCGGACGGAATTCGGATCAACCGCCGTTTCTCCGGATGACGCTCGCCGTCCCCTGGCGAGCGTCGGGGGTGCCTCGCTAGATGAGCTGCCTCCGGGCCGCCCACACCACGGCCTCGATAGGGGTGTTGACCTCCAGCCGGTCGCAGATCGTCCGCAGCCGGCGCCGCAAGGTCCGAGCGCTCAGTTCCAGCTTGCGTGCCGCCACATCGGCGGTGACACCGCTGGCGATCTGGGCGAGCAGCCGGATCTCTTCCTCGCTCAGCCCGAAATCGTCGGTGCCACGACGTGCGAGTGTGGCTGTTTCCACTCCGTCCTCCCTCGTCCGTGGTGATGACCGCGGGGATGCAGCCGTCCGCTGCACAGGCACGGGTTGGGCCTCGATCTGTACGCGCGTTGGGTTGCCGGGTCCGGACCCTTCCGGACTTAGATCATCGGGTTCCTTTTCTGTCTCGCGCGCTTGGCCGGAGGTGGCCGCATGGCCGATTGCGGGGGTGTACGGGGGAACTCCGGGTGACGATTCACTCGTTGGCCTGCCGAGAAAGACGGGATGTGATCGCCAGCCATCCGCCCGTCCCCTCTCGCCGAACCCACCGGTCCTCGCAGTGAACGAAGATCGTGAATCGTTTCAAGCTACGCTTCGGCTCGGAACGCTAGGCGGCCGGATCCGGCCCGTCAAGCGCCGGTCAAGAGCGCTGCGTGCCCGATCGCTCACCATGTGTGACCGTGCATTCGGCGCCCCGCCATGCCAAACTCCACTACCTGGGAAAACGCCCATGGAGCGGGACGAGGAGCGAGTTGCCACAGACCAGTATTCGTGAGGTCGCGAGGCGTGCTGGAGTCTCAGTTGGGACCGTTTCGAATGTCCTAAACCGGCCAGATCTCGTGGCCGAAGCTACCCGTGACCGCGTCCGCGCCGCGATCGAGGAGCTCGGATTCGTCCGCAACGAGTCCGCGCGCCGGCTCCGCACGGGCCCCGAGCGGACCGCGGGCGAGTTCGGCGACCAACCGCGCCGGGCGTTCGGCGTCCTCGTCGAGGACCTCGCCAACCCCTATGCGACCGACGTCGCCCGGGGCGCCGAGGCGGCGCTCAACGCGGCCGGCCACGACGCCCTGTGGCTGTCCAGCGACCACTCCCCCCGCAAGGAGCGCCGCCTGCTGGAGCTGCTCGCCGACCAGCGGGCCGCCGGGGCCCTGGTCATCCCGGTCGGGATCGGCCCCCGCGACATCTCCCGGCTGCGCGCCGCGGGCATGAGCGTGGTGCTGATCGATCGGGACGCCGCCGACGTGTGCTCCGCCCGGGTCGACCACGTGGCGGGCGGCGAGGCCGCCGCCGCGTACCTGCTCGGCATCGGACGCGATCGCATCGCGTTCGTGACCGGGATCCCCGAACCGCAGCCCTGCGTGGAACGCCGCGACGGAGCCGCCCGCACGATCGTCGAGGCGGGCCTCGGCAAGCCCCCGGTCCTGGTCAAGGACGCCCTGAGCCCCACGGAGGGGCAGGCCGCGGCGCACCAGATCATGGCCATGTCCCCGGTGCCCGACGGCGTCTTCTGCGCCAACGACCTGCTCGCGATCGGCCTGATCAACGAGCTGACCCGGCTCGGCGTCCGCGTCCCCGAGGACGTCGCCGTGATCGGTTACGACGACATCGAGCTCGCGGCGAGCGCCGCCGTGCCGCTCACCACCGTCCGCCAGCCGCGCCGCGCGCTCGGCTGGGAGGCCGCCGAGCTGGCGATGGCCGAGATCGGCGAAGGCAAGTCCCACCAGCACCGCCAGGTCGTCCAGCGGCCCGACCTGGTGGTACGAGAAAGCGCTTAGCGTCCCGCGGCCGGCGCTGTTGACATCACGTCCAGAAGTCGGGTCCGCTGGAGGCATGGAGGACAGGACGGGCCAGGCGGTGCAGGCCGGGGCGACCGCGATACTCGGCTTCGATCCGGGCGACCCGGCGTTCCGCGCCGATCCCTACGCCCATTACCGGACGCTCCGGGCCGGCGGTCCGGCCCTGCGCCGGACGGACGCCGGTCTGCGCGTCACCGCGTCCCACGCGCTGTGCGAGCGGGTCCTGCGCGATCCGCGGTTCGGGCACCGTCCGTCGGGCGGCCGCATGTGGCGCGAGATGCCGGCGCGGCACCGGTCGTTCCTGACCATGGACCCGCCCGACCACACGCGGCTGCGCCGGCTCGTCAGCAAGGCCTTCACACCCCGCCTCGTGGAGCGGCTGCGGCCCCGGGTCGAGGAGCTCGTCGACGCGCTGCTGCGTCCCCTCTCCGGCGAGGTCGACCTGATCGCGGCGCTGGCCTACCCGCTGCCCGTCATCGTGATCAGCGAGATGCTCGGCGTCCCCGCCGAGGACCGCGACCTGTTCAAGGGCTGGTCGGACAGCCTCGCGCGCGGTCTGGACCCGGACTTCCTGCTGCCGGAGGCCGAGATCGCCCAGCGGGACGCGGCGCGCGACGAGTTCGCGGAGTACTTCCGGGTGCTGGCCGCGAAGCGCCGGGCCGAGCCGCGCGACGACCTTTTGAGCGCCCTCGTGGGGGTTTCCGACGGTGGAGACGTCCTGTCGGAGCAGGAACTGCTGGCGACGTGCATCCTGCTGCTCGTCGCGGGCCACGAGACGACGGTGAACCTCATCGGGAACGGCGCGCTGGCGCTGCTCCGCGATCCCGCCCAGTTGCGGCTGTTTCGAGAGCGGCCGGACAACGCGCGGGCCGCGGTGGAGGAGCTGCTGCGCTTCGACCCGCCGGTGCAGCTGACCCTGCGGTCCGCGTTGGAGGACGTCGACCTGAACGGCGCCCTCGTCGAGCGCGGGAAGCTCGTCCTGCTGCTGACGGGAGCCGCCAACCGGGACCCGGAGGTCTTCGACGACCCCGACCGGCTGGACCTGCTCCGCTACGCCGAGGGACGCGACACGCCGAAGCACCTGTCGTTCGGGCACGGCGCGCACTTCTGCCTCGGCGCGCCGCTGGCGCGGCTGGAGGGCCGCGTCGCGCTCGGCAAGCTGTTCGAGCGCGACGTGGCCCTCGCCGCCGGCGACCTCGTCTACCGCGACAACCTCGTGCTGCGGGGGCTGCGCGACCTTCCGGTCGTCATTCGGGCTTGACCAGTGGGAACAGGATCGTGTCGCGGATCCCCTTGCCGGTGAACGCCATGATCATGCGGTCGATGCCGGCGCCCATCCCGCCCGTGGGGGGCATCGCGTACTCCAGGGCGCGCAGGAAGTCCTCGTCCAGCTGCATGGCCTCGGGGTCGCCGCCCGCGGCGAGCAGCGACTGCTCGGTGAGGCGGCGGCGCTGCTCGATCGGGTCGACCAGCTCGGAGTAGGCGGTGCCGAGCTCCGTGCCGAACCCGATGAGGTCCCACTTCTCGGTGAGCAGCGGCTCCTCGCGGTGCTGGCGGGTCAGCGGGGACGTCTCGACCGGGTAGTCCATGACGAACGTCGGCTGGACGAGGGTGTGCTCGACCAACTCCTCGAAGAGCTCCTGGACGAGCTTGCCCTGCCCCCACTTGGGGTCCCAGGAGATGTCGCGGGCGTCCGCGAGCTTGCGCACGGACTCGATCGGCGTGTGCGGCGTGATCTCCTCGCCGAGCGCCTTCGACACCGCCCCGTACAGGGTGATCCGCGGCCACTCCGCGAGACCGAGGTCGATCTCGACGCCGTCATGGACGACCACGGTGGTGTCGAGGGCGGCGACGACCGCCTTCTGGTACATCCGCTGGGTCAGGTCGGCCATGTCGTTGTAGTCGAGGTAGGTCCCGTAGGCCTCGATCATCGTGAACTCGGGATTGTGCGTGGAGTCCGCGCCCTCGTTGCGGAAGTTGCGGTTGATCTCGAAGACCTTCTCGATCCCGCCGACGACGAGCCGCTTGAGGTACAGCTCGATCGCGATGCGCAGGTAGAGGTCCATGTCGTAGGCGTTGATGTGCGTCTTGAACGGGCGCGCCGCGGCCCCGCCGTGGATCGGCTGGAGCATGGGCGTCTCGACCTCGAGGTAGCCCTCCTCGTGCCAGAAGTCGCGGACCGCGCGGACGGTCGCGCTGCGCAGCCGCGCCATCCGCCGCGCCTCGTCGTTGACGATCAGGTCGACGTAGCGCTGCCGGACCCGCGCCTCAGGGTCGGTCAGGCCGGCGTGCTTCTCCGGCAGCGGCCGCAGGCACTTGGAGGTGATCGCGAACCGGTCCGCCATGATCGACAGCTCGCCGCGGCGGGAGGTGATGATCTCGCCCTCCACGCCGACGTGGTCGCCGAGGTCCACCTCGCGCTTCCAGAAGTCGAGCTGCTCCTGCCCGACCTTGGCCAGCGACAGCATGATCTGGATGTCGCCGCCGGCGTCCCGGATGGTGGCGAAGCACAGCTTCCCGGTGTTGCGGATCAGCATGACGCGACCGGTGACGCCGGCCTTCTCGCCCGTCTCGGTGCCCGGCTCCAGGCCGGTGTGTTTCGCGCGGATCTCGGCGGTCGTCGCCGTCCGCGGGAAGGTCACCGGGTAGGGGTCGATCCCGCTCTCGCGGAGCCGGTCGAGCTTCTCCCGGCGCACGCGCATCTGCTCCGGGAGCTCGTCGAAGGTCTCGTCACTCACATCGCAAGGCTATCCAGCCCGTCCGGTGCGGGCGAACGAGTTCGCGCCGGACGTCAGGGAGTGTTGCGCTCGTAGATCAGCCGGAGGCCGATGAGGGTGAGCCACGGCTCGAACACGTCGATGCTGCGGGACTCCTCCAGGACGAGCGGGGCGAGGCCGCCGGTGGCGATGACCGTGACCTCTTCCGGCTCCTCGGCGAGCTCCTCCGACATGCGCTCGACGATGCCGTCCACCTGGCCGGCGAAGCCGAAGATGATCCCCGACTGCAGCGCCTCGACGGTGTTCTTGGCGATCACGTTGCGCGGCCGGACCAGCTCGATCTTGTGGAGCTGGGCGCCGCGCGAGGACAGCGCGTCGATCGAGATCTCGATGCCGGGGGCGATCGCGCCGCCCACGTACTCGCCCTTGGCGGACACCGCGTCGAAGGTGGTGGCGGTTCCGAAGTCGACCACGATCGCCGGCCCGCCGTGGGTGTGGACGGCGGCGAGCGCGTTCACGATGCGGTCGGCGCCGACCTCCTTCGGGTTGTCCATCCGGACGGGGACGCCGGTCTTGACGCCCGGCTCCACGATGACCGCGGTCACGTCGCCGTAGTAACGGCGGCACATCTCCCGCATCTCGTGCAGGACGGAGGGCACCGTGGAGCACAGCGCGATGCCGCTGATGTCGGTCTCGGCCAGCAGCGGGCTCTGCTGGACGAGTCCCTGCAGGACCACCGCGATCTCGTCGGCGGTGCGCCGCGGATCGGTGTTGATCCTCCAGTGCTCGATCACCTCGTCGCCTTCGAAGAGACCGAGAACGGTCTGGGTGTTACCGACGTCGATGGTCAGCAGCATCAGGTCCCCGCTGTTCAGGTGAAGTCAAGGCCGATGTCGAACACGCGCGCCGAGTGCGTCAGCGCGCCGACGGCAAGGTAGTCCACCCCGGTCACGGCGACGTCTCGGGCCCGCTCCAGGGTAAGGCCACCACTGGCCTCGAGCTCCGCCCGCCCTGCCACGAGCCGGACCGCCTCGGTCATCTCGGCGTCGGTCATGTTATCGAGCAGGATGCTCGTGGCTCCCACCCCCAGGGCCTCTTCGACCTGCGCGAGGGTGTCGCACTCCACCTGGACGTGGAGGGACGGGTACACGGCGCGGATCGCCTCGTACGCCTTGGTGACGCCGCCGGCCGCCGCGATGTGGTTGTCCTTGATGAGCGCGGCGTCGTGCAGGCCCATCCGGTGGTTGACGCCGCCTCCGCAGTGCACCGCGTACTTCTGCAGGGCTCGCAGGCCGGGGAGGGTTTTGCGGGTGTCGCGGACCTTCGCCTTGGTGCCCTCCATGGCGTCCATCCAGCGGCGGGTGGCGGTCGCGATTCCGGACAGGTGCGTGAGGAGGTTCAGAGCCGTCCTCTCGGCCCTCAGGATCGCCCGGGTGGAGCCGCTGACCGCGATGAGGACCTGCCCGGGCGTGACGCGGTCGCCGTCCTCGACCTTCGCCTCGTAGGCGACGTCCAGGAGTGCGAAGACGACGCACGCCACCAGGACGCCCGCGACGACGCCCTCCTCGCGCGCCCTCAGCTCCCCGCTCGCGGTGTCCTGCGGCGCGAAGATCGGGGTGCTGGTGACGTCGACCTCGCCGTCCTCGGCCAGCGCCGTCCGGACGAGGTTTTCCACAGCCTGTGGATCCAGCCCGGCGGCGGTCAGCCTCTGCGAGAGTTCCGGTGTCATGAGCGCTTCCCTTCCAGAGGTTCGTAGGTGGTCGTCAGGACGTTCCCCGCCAGCCGGGTGACGAGGTGGCCGCGCCACGTCCCGTCCGCGCGCTCGGGGAAGTCCTCCCGCCAGTGGCTCCCGCGCGTCTCCTCCCGCCGCCGCGCGGCCGCCACGATCGCGGACGCGACGGTGTACAGGTTGGTGGCCTCCCAGGCCTCCACCCCGGGCTCCGCGCTCCCGCGCCCGAGCCCCTCCAGTTCGCGCGCCGCGGCCTCCAGCCCGTCGGCCCGCCGCAGGACCCCCACGTAGGAGGTCATGATCCGCTGAATCTCCCCCCGCAACGCCGGCTCCAGCAACCCGCCCGACTCCCCACCCGCATTTGCAGACGGGTCCTGCGCGGGGCCTGGGGCGGCCTGGTCGGGGGGTGGCGCGGCCGGATTCGGGGTGGTGGGTGTGTGGTTCGAGGGAAGGTCGTCGGCTGGCGCGGCGGTGTGCGGGTGGGAGGCGGGGAGGTCTTCCGAGAGGGCTTCGGCGATTCTGGCGGCGAAGACCAGGCCTTCCAGGAGGGAGTTGGAGGCGAGGCGGTTCGCGCCGTGGACGCCCGTGCAGGCGACCTCGCCGCAGGCGTACAGGCCGGGGACGGACGTGCGGCCGTACAGGTCCGTGCGCACGCCGCCGCTGGCGTGGTGGGCGGCGGGCACGATGGGGATGGGCTCGGTCACCGGGTCGATGCCGTGGTGGCGGCACGCGGCCAGGATGGTCGGGAACCGGTTCTCCCACATCGCCGCGCCGAAGTGGCGGCCGTCGAGCAGCATGTGGGACGCGCCCGTCTCGCGCATCCGGGTCATGATCCCCTTGGTGACGACGTCGCGGGGGGCCAGCTCGGCGAGCTCGTGGCGTCCGGTCATGAAGCGCACGCCGGCGTGGTCGACCAGGTGCGCGCCCTCGCCGCGGACGGCCTCGGAGATCAGCGGCTGCTGTCCCGTCGCGCCCTCGCCGAGCCACAGCACGGTCGGGTGGAACTGGACGAACTCCAGGTCGGTGACCTCGGCCCCGGCGCGCAGCGCGAGCGCGACGCCGTCGCCCGTGGAGACCTCGGGATTGGTGGTGGCGGTGAACACCTGGCCGAGCCCGCCGGTGGCGAGCACGACGGCGCGGGCGCGGACGGCGCCGACGCCGCCGGGCTGCCCCTCGCCCATCACGTGCAGGGTGACGCCGGCGGCGCGTCCCGCGGCGTCCTTCAGCAGGTCCAGGACCAGCGCGTGCTCGATCACCTCGACGCCCGAGTCCTTGAGCTCGGCGAGCAGGGCGCGGCTGATCTCGGCGCCGGTGGCGTCCCCGCCCGCGTGCGCGATGCGGCGCCGGTGGTGGCCGCCCTCGCGGGTGAGCGCGATGTCGCCGCCGGAGCGGTCGAAGGCCGTGCCGAGTTCGATCAGACCGCGGACGGCGTCCGGTCCCTCGGTGACGAGCGCCCGGACGGCGTCCTCGTCGCAGACGCCGACACCCGCGGTGAGGGTGTCGGCCAGGTGCTCCTCGGGCGTGTCGTCGGGCGCGAGCGCGGCGGCGATGCCGCCCTGCGCCCACCGGGTCGACCCGGCGTCCAGGAGGGCCTTGGTGACGAGCATCACCCGGCCGTGGGGGCGGCAGCGCAGCGCGGTCACCAGGCCGGCGATGCCGGACCCGATGACGACGACGTCGGCGTCGGCGGTCCAGCCGGGCGCGGGGGCGTGCAGAACGGAAGGGATCACGAGCCCTCCTCCGGGGTCGGTTCTCGTCATTATGACCCTAACCCCGGGACGGCCGAACCCCCGGCCCCCGCCGAACGTCAGTTGCGGATCAGGTCGCCCCGGGTCGTGCTGGTGCCGGGCACCGGCTCGGCCGGGTCGGAGCCCAGCGAAATGATCTTGTTGGAGCGGTCGACGTGCACGACGGCGGGGACGAACTCGCGGGCCTCGGCGTCGGTCATCTGCGCGTAGCTGATGATGATGACCAGGTCGCCGGGCTGCACGAGGCGGGCGGCGGCGCCGTTGATCCCGATGACGCCGGAGCCGCGCTCGCCGGCGATCAGGTAGGTCTCCAGGCGGGCGCCGTTGTCGATGTCGACGATCGAGACCTGCTCGCCGGGCAGCAGGTCGGCGGCGTCCATCAGGTCCTGGTCGATGGTCAGCGAGCCGACGTAGTGCAGGTCCGCCTGGGTCACCGTGGCGCGGTGGATCTTCGACTTGAACATCGTCCGAAACATCAGTGCTCCTTGCCGAGCTGGAGGGGAACGTTGTCGATGAGGTGGGTGGCGCCGACGCGGCCCGCGACGGCGAGGACGGCCCGGCCGGAGTGCGGTCCGGTGATCTCGGTGAAGGTCGACGGGTCGACGAGGACCAGGTAGTCCAGGGCGAGGGGCGGGTCGGCGGCCTCCGCCTCGGAGAGGACGGCGCGCGCGGCCGCCAGCACGGCGTCCGGGCCGGAGGCGGCGGCGCCGGCCCCGGAGCGCAGGGCGCGCGAGAGGGCGAGCGCGGTCCGGCGTTCGGGGGCGGACAGGTAGCGGTTGCGGCTCGACAGCGCCAGCCCGTCCGGCTCGCGGACGGTCGGCGCGCCGATCACCTCCACGGGGACGTTCAGGTCGGCGACCATCCGCCGGATCATCGCGAGCTGCTGCGCGTCCTTCTCCCCGAAGACCGCCACGTCGGGGCGGACGAGGTTGAGCAGCTTCAGCACGACGGTGAGCATCCCGTCGAAGTGGCCGGGACGCGCGGCCCCCTCGACGACCTCGCCCATGGGCCCCGACTTGACCGTGACCTGCGGCTCGTCCGGGTACATGACCTCGCGCGCCGGCGCGAACACGAAGTCCACGCCCTCGGCTTCACAGGCTTCCAGGTCGGCGGCGAAAGTGCGGGGGTAGCGGTCGAAGTCCTCTCCCGGCCCGAACTGGAGCGGGTTGACGAAGATGCTGACCGCGACCGCGTCCGCGCTGCGGCGGGCCTGCCGCATCAGCGACAGGTGCCCCTCGTGCAGGGCGCCCATGGTCGGGACGAGCGCCAGCGTCCCCCCGGTCTTCGACCGGGCCTGCGCCAGTTCCTCGCGCGTGCGCGCGACGATCGGTGTCACGACGCGTCCGTCCCCTCACGCGACGGCGGGCGCCGGCCGGGGCCGTGCTCGCCGGAAACGCCAGAAACCAATGCCGTTCCCTTCCTGTCCGGTCGGCCGGTGCCGTCGGCCGGCGTCTGTCGGTCGGAGCTGTCTGTCGGTCGGAGCCGTCTGCTGGTCGGGGCCGTCTGCCGGTCGGGGCGTCAGTCGGCCAGCGCTTCGAGGAGCCGTTCGGCGTCCTCGGGTTTGAGCAGTCCGGCGCCGAGCGCGCGGTCAGCGGTGAGGCGGGCCAGCGCGATGTAGGCGCGGCGGCTCTCCGCCGACACCCTGCCGAGCTCCGCGACGTGGCCGGCCACCGTTCCGGCGTCCCCGCGCGCGACGGGCCCGGTGAGCCCGTCGATGCCGAGCCGCAGCCCGTTGTCGAGGGCGGCGCCGAGGAGCGGACCGAGCATCCGGCCGGGCTCGGCCACGCCTGCGGCGCGCAGCAGGTCCATGGCCTCCACGACCAGCGTGACCAGGTGGTTCGCGCCTCCGGCGAGCGCCGCGTGGTAGAGCGGGCGCGCCTCCTCGGTGATCCAGACGGGTTCGCCGCCCATCTCCAGGACGAGGGCCTCGGCGACCGGGCGCAGCGGTTCCGGCGAGGTGACGCCGAACGAGATGCCGGTGAGCCGGTTCACGTCGTCGGGGCGTCCGGTGAAGGTCATCACGGGGTGCAGGGCCAGCGGCAGCGCGCCCGCGCGGGTGAGCGGGTCCAGGACGGCGGTGCCGTAGCGGCCGCTGGTGTGCAGGACGAGCTTGCCGGTGACCGGGACGCCCGCGGAGACGAGCCCGGTCGCGAGCTCGGGCAGCTCGTCGTCCGGGACGGTCAGCAGCACGAGGTCGGCGGCGGCGACCACGTCCTGCGGGGTGGCGACGTCGGCCCCGGGGAGGCGTTCCTCGACGCGGGCCCGCGACCGCTCCGAGACGGCGGCCGCGGCGACGACGCGGTGGCCCGC